>JAFRLP010000560.1 GCA_017431185.1 Victivallales bacterium
CAAAATGTTAAGGCTCTCATAACATATATTTATAATATTGCAAAAATGCAATGTATAGAAAAACTCAAATTGACTATAATAACTACCAACCTTGCTATTTACGGAGTAAGGATATTCTCTAAATAACAAAGATACTTCTTTGGTATTTTTATCTATATTAGATTCGCAAAAGGGATCTACATGAGGAAAAAATAAATGATATACAATCTTGTAACTACGGTCGCCAATAGGAATATACGCAAAAAGGACAGTGGTTTCATTTGAATCAATATAATTATTTATATGGCTAACTTTAATTGGCACGTGATATGTTTTTCTGTCATTTGTTTTGTATTTAACATTTCTCCATTTCACTTGAACTCGAACACCGCCAATCCTGTCAGCATTGTTATGTTCCGATACAGAATAAATATCAACTTCACCATCCCATAATGGAATAGTATTATTTTCGTTGATTCTTGGAATCAACCTTGGTTCTAACGCAATGCTTGTTTTTATGGCAGATGATGCGACAACTTCTTTGTTTTCATTAGGCAATGTGTCGCCGCTGTTGTTCATAATCTCATTAAAATCCATCATTCTATTTCTATTCATCAGAGACCTGTTTCAAAAGAGTGTCTTCGGTATCTTCAGTAACGCGTAACCGGGAATGAATGCTCCGACCTTGTCTTCAATGCTGTAGCGTAAGCCATAGTCGTCGGTGACAAGCCAGGCGTTCTTGTCTGCCAGTTTGCCGTTGAATAGGTCGCGGATGAACAGGTCAGCGTTGTGCTCGTCCTGTTGACGGCGAGCGTAGGCCACGCAGACGTTGCCCTCACGGCATTCCTTGTCGTTCTCCTCATCATTTCCATCGAACACGAGCCACACCTCCTTGAAGAGACTGCCAAGCGAACGGCACTGGCGGATGAACTCATTGCGCAGCTCCTGGAAGGAGGATTTGCCCTCGTTTATCCTGTTTTGCCACTCCGATGAACGGAGCATGACATTGTATGCGTCCAGCACAATCACGGTCTTAGACATCTCGTCGCGGCGGCCATCGAGATTCCATATTTCGGGAACACTTTTCCTCGCTGCCGCGTAGGTGTCGGTCGCCTTCTGAAGGAATTCTGCTCGTTTTGCACATTCATCGCATAGAGAAGAGATTTCCGTTGAAGTAAGCAGGGTCTCCATGCATTTGTCGTGAAGAAAGGTAAGGATACCGTCAAGTTTGCTACGGAAGCCACTATCTGGCGACACGGAGCGGATTGCCGTCCGCATCTGCAGGACTACGGGGGATTCTTCGACCATTCCCTCGCCCTCTGGCGTTCCCGCCAGTCGTTCCCCAATTCTGCGGACAGCAGCCTGCACCTGCCTGTACATCTCGTTCATCTGGGGATGGAGAGAATGCGAGATGCGCATCGCTTCCCGGAGCCTGCCTTCCATGTCTTGAAGTTGTTCCGCATCCTTGCGTAGCGTCAACAATGTGCCGTAGCGAAGATTCCGCTCCTCCTGCTCGCGAAGGATTCTCTCTGCATTTTGGAGGATTTCCGCGACATCGGCGTGTGAGTCATGTACTTCCTCGACCCACTTTCTGTCCACATCGCCGCCGTGCGCCTTAAGCCAGCCGTTCTCCTCTTCGAGCCGGACAATCCGCTCCTCCCGCTCGGCGAGCCTTGCGCGGAGGCTCGCGGTCTCCGCCGCCGCTTCGGCCCTTGCCTTCTCCAGTTCGCGCGACAGGACGTCAGCGTCCTTCTCGGAGGCATTTAGCCTCTCCCTGTCATCGCGGCTGTTCCTCTCCGCCTCCTTGAGACGATCCGCCATGTCGCCAATCTTCTGCGCCGGCTCCTCGAAGAGGACGGCATTCAGCAGTTTCTTGTTCGACTTTTCCAGCAGGGTTTTGCGGTCGTTCCCGGCGAATGGCTGTATCATCGCATCCATCAGGATGCCGTAGTCCGAATTATCAAGGTTGTGCGGAATCGTCCAGAACTTATGGCAACGGGCAAGACGCAGGCCAAGGCGGAACATCACTCCTTCCTTGAAGCCGAGAAGCATCGTCAGGGCAACGATTCTGGGGTCGACGAGGAAGCCGAAGAAACGCCGCCAGTTGTGCGCCATCCAGTCATCGCCGAGCAGACGCAGGAAACGGATTGACTGCTGGATGGGGATGAGGCAAAGAAAGGCATTTGCGTAGGAATGCTGAAGCCATGCCTCTTTGTGGAAGGTGTCGCTGAGGAATTTGCGGACCTGTGGTTTGTCCACCACATCCTGCGTCAGCCGGAAACCTCGCAGAGGACGCACCGCATTGGCTTGCTGTAGCATCATCCAGCGGATTTTAGGCGAGGCGATGTCCAAGCAGAAGTCAAGCATTTCGTCCGAGGCTTTTATCGCCCCGAACACAAGGTTGG
>JAFRLP010000561.1 GCA_017431185.1 Victivallales bacterium
GCTGAATCAATGGTATAATAATACCAGGTGGTATGAAAAATCATTGAAAGCATGCGAGGCAGACCATCCATAGTCGAGAAAGTCAAGCAGGACCTGTGGCGGATTGTTCGGCAGGCTCGGCTTGCGCACGACGTGATTCTGCCTGGGGAGCGTGAACTGGCTGGGCAACTCCATGTCAGCCGCTGCACACTCAGGAAGGTTCTGGATGAGTTTGAGGAGGAGCGCGTCATTTCGCGCACCAACCAGATGACCCGTCTGCTCCCTGAGAAGTGCCTGAAGGGGCGCTATGCGTTTATCGCGGCTGGAAACTGCATTGGCGACCGTTTCCTATTCGGTCTTTATCGCAGGCTATGGGAGGAATTGTGTCTCCATCGGGATTGCCTGGACATTGACTTGCTGTTTGTGCCTCATTTGAAAAGCGTTCGCGCTGAGACCTGGGTGAAGCGCCTTCGTCAATACGATGTGGTTTTTGCCTCGTATGTTCAGACTTCTCTGTTCCGTAGTCTTTTGGACGCAGGTCTTCCTATGGTGGCGCTGGATGAGCAGGATGCCGTGGCTGGCTGCCCGCTGATTTCCCTGGACAACAGGAGGATTGGCAGTCGGGCGGCGGAAATACTGCTGGAGGCGGGATGCCGTCGCGCACTGGATATTGAGTTTCGAACGGGTAGCGCGTATGAGCCTTTCCGATTCCGTCACGATGGCTTTCAGCAGACCTTCACCGCTGGCGGTGGCTGTGTCTCCTCCATCTCCAATCCCCATGAGACTGACAATCCTCTACACTGCCTGAACGTATTGTCGGAGATGATGGAGCCATTTCTGAATGACGGAACCGATGCGGTGTTCTTCCTCTCCAACGAATGTGTGCCTCTGCTGGGATGGTTCTGGTATCAGTATCACCGCATTCCCCAGGAGGTGAAATTGCTCGCCTTTCGAGGTTCTGCGGGGCTCGACCCCCAGTTCGTCGACATGGATTATCTGGAGATGGATTATGCAGGGACTGTCGCCGCGATGCTGGACGTTGCCCGCCGATTTGCGGAGCAAGGCGTCTTGCCCTCTTTGGGAAAACAATACATCCCGCCAATCTACTGTTCGGGGGGAACCGTGCACAAGGAGGCTCTATGAAAGGAACGGTGTTTTTCTGCTTGCTGGCCCTGCCGCGACTACAACCTCAATAAAAGGAGAATCTCTATGAAAGGAACGGTGTTTTTCTGCTTGCTGGCCAGCAGCTTGCTTCTGGCGCAGGCCAAGTTCGTCCAGCAGACTATGGAGGAGAAGGAGAGCAGACGGGATTTGCGTTTTCTGGTCACCTTCGACCAGTATCATGCAGGAGCCAGACCAGCAGGCGGGGATAATATGCCCTGCACCATCAAGGACCTGAATCTCCAGTTGCGGGGAACAATTGGTTTTGATGGTGCGCAGGCATATCGTCCCGTGGTCGGGGAGGATTTGCGCTATCGCGCAAACGGCAATGCGGATTTTCGTGAGGGAACGCTTGTCATGTGGGTTTGCGCGAATGACTATGAACCTGGTTCGGCAGGCGCCAAGACACGCGGTAACGTGGCGTATTCGCAGCTTATGTTCAAGCAGGGGAAGCGTTTCGTCGAGTTCCGTCTCTACGAGTATGACGGATTGCTCTACTGGGACTGGTATTCCTCCGAGCCGCCTTTCCGTTATGTTGACGTCGGGCGGGTCAGCGCTCCCTTGAAAAGCGTCCGCAAGGGCGAATGGTTTCAAGTGGCCGCCAGTTGGGGCAGGACGCTGGCCCTATACCTCAATGGCGAACAGATTCAGGAGAAGGGGATGCCCGCCAAGGCAGCCAAGAGCATGGATTTGAAGCCGGAAAATGAAAAATCCTTCATCGGTGTCAAAAACTGCTTCCACCATGACTTCCACAAGAATTCCGATACGCGGGTGGACGACTACGGCATCTACTCTCGGCAGTTGTCGCCTGTGGAAATCCGCAACCAGTATCTGGCTTTGCTTCTGGATAAGGAAGGCAAGAGGACGGAACTTTTCGGTATGGCATTGAATGGTGTGGACCGCGGGCACGGCATGGGGGCGGACACGTTGGAGGTCGCCTTCGACTTTGTGCCTCTGCCTGATGGCCTGCGCTCTGTTCTCGATGAGGGACTTCTGGAAATGGCATACACCCTTGCCGCCCCAGACGGCGGGAGACAGTCGGGTATCTGGCATTTCGCCAAGGACGAGGACACAAAAATCCTGGAGAACATTGTACAGACTGGCAAATATTCCCTGACGGTTACGCTTGACCAAGGAAACGGCGTGAAATACACAGCGACGGCTGAGGTGGAACGCCCCGACATGTCCTTCCTGGGCAATCATGTCGGGGATGAGGACAAAGTGCCGGAGATATGGCGGGAGTTCGCCGTGGAGGACGGGCGCGTGAGGCTGTGGAACCGTATCTACGATATGCCTTTGGGCCAGCCGCTTCCCGCGCAGATTCTAGTGAAGGGGAGGGCGTTGCTGGAATCCGCTCCTTTGCTGCTGGTCAATGGACAGCCTGTGACTCAGTGGCGGACGAAGGGGACGCTCCGCACGAACCGCACCGTGACCTATGAGGGAACAGGTGAGATTCCAGGATGCACTCTCTCCTACCGCACCGTTGTGGAGTATGACGGGCTTATCCGCTTCTCTTTCCTGGTCCATGGCAAACCAAAGGTGGACGACCTGCGCCTGGAGTGGCAGGTCAAGCCTGAATTCTGCCAGTTTCTGATGCGTCCTCATGTCTATGAGGGGCGTGAGGACCCTGCTGAATTCCTCTATGATAATGGCATGGAGGATTCGTTGCGCGAAATCTGGCTGGTCACCGAGGAACTTGGCGGGTTCGCATACGCCGTGGAACACGACGGCAACTGGGTGTATGACGCCAAACAGCCCGTCTATCGGGTCAGCAGAAAGACTGGCAAGTGCCAGGTGAGGATGATTGCCAGACCAGTCGAAATCCCCGAAGGAGCGGAGTACCATGCGCTGTTCATCGCGACCCCGACCCGTCCGTTCCCGACTCCCTTCCGTTGCATTCGCCATGGTGACCCCGCCAGCCCATATCCCGCCCTGTTGACCCAATATGGTTCGGAGGGGGTGCTCACTGGCATTTCCACCTTTGAACCCACTCCGCTGTTTGCAAAAAAGTTCGGCGAAGCCCGTGAGCATAGTCTGGGAATGTACGGGATGGCGGATGCCATGACCGAGGCTTCGGCTCATGCCCGCTATTTCCGCAAATACTGGGAGAGTCCTGGCGCGGCGGGATATACCTTCCGATGGGGGCAACTTCAGCCTGACGGCAGTGTGAAGAAGATTCCCGTGGCCTCCATCTCGGCCTGCAATGCCACCTGCCAGCCAGACCTCTACCTGTGGAACATTCGGAAGATGCTTGACGGACCTGGCGGGAAAGCCGTCTGCGCAATCTACTATGACCTGTGCGGGGCGGGCGTCTGCGCAAGCAGTCTGCACGGCTGCCGTTTTCAGGATTGCTTTGGCCGTGAAATCCGCAAATTGAAGTTGCTCAACAAGCGTCGGTTGCTCGAACGCACCGTCCAACTGGCCCACAGCCGTGGCAAATGGGTGTGGTGCCATCAGCAGAGAGACTACTTTCCGATGCTTCAGGGATTGGCGGACTACGTTTTCCCTGGCGAGCAGTATGAGTCCATCTTCGCTCGGAATCCCTATCCCTTCAATGGGGAAATCCCCGAAATCATGTTCCGCAGCGAATTGAACCGTGAGGTCATCGGAACGGGCGTGGTTCTCTGGACAACCGTCACTTCGCAGGCACGCGCGAAGTTGCCTGAGAATGAGAAAAAGCGCATGACCGAGGCGATGTGCTCCATGACGCTGGCCTACGACATTGATGCCACCGTCGCCTTTGCCTATGGTCCAGTCCTGAGGAAAATCTGGAATGTCTTTCAGGAGTTCGATGTCGGGAATGCCACGACTGTCTTCCATCGCTTTGACAGGCAGAAGACGGTCAAGGCGGATTCCTCGGCCGTTCTGGTCTCCTGGTACGAATGCCCTGGCGGAAAACGGGTTGTGGTCATCTGCAATCCCGACGTGAAAACCGTTAAGACGGTGGTCGATTTCGGCACGATTGCACCGCAGGCAGACACGCTTCTGGAGCGTTACAATGATACGCGGATTCCGCTGTCCGGCGGAAAGGCGACTCTGCGGATTTCCCCGCGGAGTTTCCACATCTTCGCTTTTTGAGTCGAACATAAACATAAAGGAATGAAAGGATGAAACACCATTTTTCAGTGCGGTTTTTCACTTTGATCGAATTGCTGGTCGGTTCATAGCGAAGAATGCTGTATAATTTGGGTATCTAGTTGATGCCTCCTATTGTTGGATAGCCCATATACCAGTAGAACCCCAAACACGCCGTTGTGTTGCATCCAGTGTTTGGCGGCATCAAC
>JAFRLP010000562.1 GCA_017431185.1 Victivallales bacterium
ATACTTTGTCCTGGTCAGAAAATCCTTAACGTTTTTCAAAAAATAAAGCACGAATCTGCAAAAAAAGCCTTTTCCCATTGTTGATGGAATGGATTTTTTCCCTTTCGATGGTATCTTTTAGACAAGGAGGCGTCATACGCCAATGATATGCTACAAACTGTCCAGCCTAAGCGGGTCGGGACTGCCTGTGGTCATTCGAGACACAGAGCAGAACAGATCCTGCGATTTCCACAGCCACGACTACGTTGAACTCGCCTTGGTTCACAGCGGCAACGGTGTGCATCTGCTTCAACGCCAGGACACGACGCTCTCGAACGCCATCCTAAAAGGTGACGTGTTCACCATTCTGCCAGGCGAAATCCACGCCTACCAAAACCTCCAGCATTTCCGCATCTACAATCTGTGCATCGGCGTGGATTACCTGCAAAGCCTGGGGGAGGAATTAAGCCTGATGACCCATTATGCCGCATTCTTCCGTCCCGAACGCCAGGTCTGCGGACAGCGACTTCACCTTCCGCCAGCGGTTTTTCAGCAGGCAGAGGGACTTGTCCGACAACTGATTGACGCCCTGACCTCCCGCCACTCCCCCCGCGTCGGGGCTGTACGCATCATTTTGCAGCACCTGCTGCTGACCATCTTCGACCAGGAAGGCAGGGTGGCCACCATCACACCCTCCGAAGGCATGATGGACATTCGTTTTTTCCAATCCATCGAGAGGCTGGAACAGCATCCGGAACGCCCCCTTATTCTTCAGGAGGAATCCCGCAAGGCGGGGATGAGCCTGTCAAGTTACGCCCATAAATTCCGCCAGGCAACCGGACTCTCTCCCAAGGAGTATGTCACCTATCTGCGCCTGGAAAAGGCCCGGCGGCTTTTGGAGGAGACCGACCAAAGCCTCACGGAAATCGCCCTGTCCTGCGGCTTCTGCGACAGCAACTACCTCTCCAGGCAGTTCCGCAAACGATACGGCACAACCCCCTTCCGCCATCGCTCCATGCTCCGCTCCTTTCTCTTCACCAACTGAGGCCTGCCCCATCCAAAACGGCTCCACTAGTGTCCCGTCCGATTAACTCGCGAGGATAGTCCGCAGGTGTTTTCGAGTTGTTTTCGCAGGAAGGCGACTGCGCATGGTTTCATGCAAAGAGGCCTTCATGCGAAAAGAGCCGGAAAGAGCGCGGAACATTCCATCGAATTAATCGGACGGGACACTATACCACGTATTTTCCCAAAGGGGGGCTGCGCTACCGTAAGAGACAGTGAGTCAAGCGTCAGGTTTCGGGGAGACGCCACTGGCGCCTCCACCTGACGACTGCCGCCGACGGCAGACAGCCCCTCGTCATTCTGCCAATCTACGGATAGTCCTGCGTCTCATCCCAATCGGGGAGTGGCCGAACGGCTTTTTCATCCCCCCAGACAACGTCGGCGTATCCGGCCATGTCCGCCATGAGGATTGTCTCGTCCACCGCGTTGTAGCGTGTGCCATAGACGTAGATTTGAGGCGCGGAGGTGTAATTTCTATAAGGTGTGTTTACCAAATGCACGCTATGGACATCCCGTATGAAATAGATGTTCTTGCTGTTGGTGAGGTCGCAGTTAATGAAGTTCACGTCAGTCACTCCGGGACTGACGAAGAGATTTCCCACCAAAGCCATGCCAGTGAAACTGGTTCCGCTGGCGCTCTCCTCGAAAGACATGGTGACCTTCAACTGCGGGTCAGTAGGACTGGTTCTCTCCTCGCCAACGACGTAATGGAAAGGACGGTCAATGCTTATGGGATAGGAACTGCCCTCCATCATTGAAATGCTCCGAATCGTGCCGCCAGTGGCAACCATGGCCACCGCCTCATGGAGATAACGAACCAAGCCTCCATTGTTCTTCATGTTGATCTCGGGATAACGGCACAATATCTCAGCCTCGCCAGTGACGGTGACGCCATTCGCGGTGGCCGTCCATTGCTGGAAAGACCGGCCTTCCGGCGGGAGAATAGTGCCATCCACCCATTCAGGCCAGACTTCCACAGGACCGTCGGGTGTCTGGACCGTGACCATGTTCTGCATTTTGGCCTCGGAAAGCGGCTCCCCCGAATCGATGGGAGTGGCGCACACGGTCGGCATGCTTTTATCAGGATTGGTAATGGTGAACACCCCAGGGACATACGTGATATGGAAAAAGTTGGAGCGAAGACTTCCACGTCCGACCTTATAGTATCCAGGCATACAGGCCGCCTCCAGATGAACTTCCCCCTCCACATAATAACGGATGTTATAGCACAAATCGTCCTTGTCACTGTACCATGAGCGGCTGGCGGTGTTCCCCGCCCTGCCGGAAGGAGAGCAATCGGCAGTGGTGTAGTCAGCGCCGTAGATGGTCAATTGGCCCCGGTTGACAACCAGTTTGGCGTTGTAGGCCTGCACATCGTAACAATTGGTATTGTAGCCGCTCAATTGGAGGAATTCCCAGTCATACACGCCTGGCTTGACATAATTGTTGCCGGAAGCGATGAAGTTGGTCGGAAATGACACAATTTGGACTTTGATGTTGTCACGCTCCACAAACTCGCCTTCCAGTATTCTGTAGGCATCGGTATAGACACTGTATTTCATATCTGTAAAGCCATACTCCTGGTCAAGCAATTGGATGACGAGTTTCTGGGCATTGACAGTGATGGTGATGTATTGGGAAAAGGAAAGGCCGGCATAGCGCGGGTCATCGGGTATCATTTTCACGTTGCACGAGAAAGTGCCCTTGAGGGGAATGCAATCCTCCCTGACAATGGAGTAGGTGACAGGGAAATCAAACCCCTCCGTCACATTATGCCCAATGCATTCAATGACGACATCATACAGATGCTGTCCATAGGTCAGTTCACCGATGGAGAGGACCTCTGCCGTGAGTTTCGGCACAATGATTGTAAAATATCCATTGGTCACCGAGAGATTATAGCGGTCATTCACATTATTCAACTCCGACCAGGTGATGATGTATCTGCCGGCCTCCTTGCCACCGGCGCGCGCGGGTTTTCCTGGCAAAGTCTCCCCGGGAGCAATGCTGCCGGACGTGATGGCCCAGGTCAGTTCCGGCGCCTCCCCCTCGTAGATGTTCCACGTCTGGTCATGCAGCAGAATCGACAAGGCGC
Organism: Victivallales bacterium; assembly: GCA_017431185.1. Next base: position 3,137 of record JAFRLP010000562.1, read on the forward strand.
GCTTGGCGATGGTCAGTTTGGGGAAGGTGCCACGGAAATCAAGCGGACCGTAATTCACCGTGTCCGACAATGCCAGCGTGCCGACGTTGACAGTGTAAGTTCCAGGCATTGAGCCGGTCTCACGTCCCAATGCGCCAACCAGCGCGCAAGGGGAGACGGCGGAATCCTCGCAGGCGACGGAATATTCGAAGACAGGGTCGGGGTCCCCGTATTCGCAGGTGTAATTGCCAGAGGAGACGGTCACATGGACAGGTTGCCGTTCAATGAAGAATGCCGCATCCTCGGCCTCAAAGTCAATCACCTGGTAATTCGTGCTGGCGAACTGCAAAGTGCCGGGCAGGAAGGCATACTGGCCGACGGTCTCGCCAGGTTCACGGGACAGGCTGCCCGTCCAGGAGACGCCGGTGAAATCGGACAGGCGCGTGCCGTCGTTCTCGCCGCCTTGCCGCACCAGTTTCCAGGGGAATACAGGATCCGCTTGACCATAACGCTTGAAGGACACTTCGGGCTGCACAATCAGTTTCTGAGGGTCAATCACAAATTCGGGATTAACCAAGGTCACCTGATAGAGGGCGGGATTGGTGACAATGGCCTGCACCGCATAGACGCCGACATCCTCTCCGGGGTCACGCACGCACTTCATCGTGAATTCCCCGGCATCGACCCGCGAGTCCGTCTCCGGCAAAAGCCGCCACTCGATGACCGCGTTGGAGTCGCCATAGACCTTGCGGTTGCCCAGCAACTCCACAAAGACCTGGTAGGAACGCAGGGGCACGGTCAATGTCATTTCCATGGTTGCGTAATTGGAGTTGTCGGGCCGGAACACGCAAGTGGCCTCGCAATCGGCGTCCCCCATCACCTGCTTTGCGGACTCGCTTGTCCAGGCAAAGGAACCAGGCACCTCCTCCCCTGTGTCTGAATCGAAGAAGGCCCCCGTGATTCCGGACAAGCCAATCCGGTCGCCGCGAATGACGGCTTCAGCGCTGGGCGCAACTGATGCAACGGGACTCTTGGCGGTGATTTCCAGGGTGCCATCCTCGAATTCGAAAACATAGTTGTCAGCCATACCGCCGTACAGATACACGGGATAGACACCGACGGGACTGTCATATTCCGCCAGGCAATCCACTGCGGGCAACTCCTCCAGCACGTTTTCATCTTCGCCGTTGACAAACCCCTCCAACAGAAGAGTGAATTCGGGATTGGCGGTGCGATAGGGCCTGGCAGCGTCCAATGGCTCACAAGACACGGAAAGCACCGCCGGCTGCACGGAGAACGCTATGGTCCCAGAGATGGGTTCAAAGCAATCCAAACGGTCAGGCACAAAAGTCCAGACCCGCTCATAAACACCGACGGGCAGAATCTCCTCGGAGTCTGTCCAGACGACTTGCCCTGTGATGAGACCGAAGCCCGGCACCGTCACCTGGCAGTCGAGTTCCGCCTGTCCCACGGACATTCCATAGGTGACGGCAGAGAAATCATCCGTCTTGACCAGCAAAGGAGCGGCGCGGACAATGGTGAAGACGCCAGGCACTCGGGTCACTTCGTAATTGCGTTCCTGAGCCAAAGCCACGGCATCCAGCAGAATGGCGTAGCTGCCCACGGCCTCGCCCAGTTCACGCATCGGCGTTCCCACGAAGGACTCGCCAGGCGCCGTCGAGCCCTCCGTGATTGCCCAGGTCAACTCAGGATCGGGCTGGGCATAGGCACGAGTCACATCGGCGGCGGTGATGGTGACCTGACGCTTCAGGATGGTATAGTCAGCGCCCGTGAACACCAATGCGTAATCCGACGGCAACGAAAGGGTGCCTTGCGTGATGGCGTATACGCCGGCGTCCTCTCCTGGAACGCGCTCCAATTCGCCAGCGATGACATCCCCCGCGACAATCTCCCCGTCAATGACATAGGTTAGCGGGCGTGACGCATCACCATAGACCTGCTCCTGCGCGTCGGCGCGGATTTCCACCCGCCGTGGCGCCACCGTCAAGGTGATGCTTCCCGTCGCCACCGAGTAGTTCCTGGAGTCATCGGGATAGAAGAACCAAGTGTATTCATGCGTGCCGGCGCCAGGGACCTCCCCGTCCTTCTCCCAGGAGAAATGCCCTGGCACGGCCACACCGACATTGGCATGGACGGCAGTGCCGACGAGAGCCGAGGCCCCCACGGCATCACCATAGACGATGGTCTCCGCAGTGGCGGTGACAGTCAGGCGGGCAGGCTTGACCGTCAGGACACCAGGCGCCAACTCCAGAGCATAATTTCGTGCGTAGCCACCGTTCAGCAGAATGGGATAGTCGCCGGCGGGGCTCTCCCGCACCGCCGTGGTGGTCAGGGTCGGCACAGTGATGTCAGCGCTTCCCTCGCCGTTCACAAAGCCCTCCAGCGTGCAGACCAGTTCAGGGTCCGGCATGAGATATTCGCGGGAGGCGTTCTCGGCCCTTATCAGCAGGGGATGCTTCGCCACGGTCAGCGTGGTTTCCAGGGCGCCCTCATAACGGTCATCCTCCACAGTCACGGTGACCACGTAGTCTCCGGCATCGACGGGAGGCTGCTCGCTGGGACCATACTCCGTTCCATTCGTTCCAGTGTAGATGATGCGGAGATTGGCCTGGGGGACAGAAGTCACGCCGCCATCGGAAGGCTGGCCATCGTAGGTCTTGTCGGCGACCGTCAGCGCCAAGGTGGTCTCCGCCTTGTGATACCGCACCTGCCCTTCCCGGAAGGTCAGGCGGTAGTTCGCGCCGTCCGCACCGTCCGATATAGCAAGGGTACCCCGGGTCACTGGCCAAAAGGAGACCTTCAGGCTGGAATGGTCGCAGAACAGGTCGCCCGTCACCGTGTCCCCCTCCACCAGCGTTCCCGCCGTGATTTCCCAGGTCAGTTCGGGGAAAGCGGTGCCGTAGGTGAAGTCATGGTCGTCAGCCGCAATGCACAAAGGGCGCGGAGAGACGGTCAGGGTGCGGGTCAATGTCGCGCTCTTCCAGACGTCAGTGTCGGTCGGGACAACTTCAAGGCAGATTCCGGCAAATCCCGCCGCCCGCCAGGTGGCGCGCCACTCCTTCCCGTTCCGCCAATCTATATGCCCAGTGGAAGTGGAGAACGCAACCGCCGCCTCCGGCGACTCCAGCCCCATGGCCGGCTCCACAACGGAACTTCCGCCATAGACACAGGGAAACGCCACCGCGAAGTCAATGGCCAGATTCCCCTTTTCCGTAGATTCAAAGGCGCCAATGTCCGACTGCCCGCATTGGACACGGGGAGTGCCGCAGGCGTCAAACGCGCAGGGAAAGTCCGCCGTGCCGCGGTTGATGGCGTAGGAGCCAGCGCCCAGCGTCCAGTCACCGGCATTCGGACTGGCGAAGCAGGCGTAATAGCCATCCACCCAGTTGTCATTGCAGGAGACGCCGTTTGCGCCGGCGTTTTCGCTTTCCAGGGGAATGCTTCCGCCAGAATAGTCACTTCCTTCAATGGCGCAACCCATAACCGCCGCTCCGGCATTGCGCAGTTGTCCACGGCATCCGCCATTGCCCCACAGCAGAGAGTTCAGCAGCCTCCCGCCCGACAGCCAGACGCCACTGCCCTGGCGGCTCGCCCGATTCCGCACAACCGTGCAGAACGCCACAGTGGCCCCGTTGGCATGGATGCCGCCCGCAATGGCGGCATGGTTGTTTTCAACGACCGTGTTGGTGATGACCGCACCTGTTCCGCCGGCATGGATGCCACCGCCTTCGCCGCCCCACCCCTCGTCCAGCAGGGAGTTTGACGTGACCAGGCACTGCTCCATCCGCCCTGCCCCCTCCAGGGAGACCCCGCCGCCGTCTCTGGCCAGATTCTCCCGCACGACGCAGGCGCGCAGCAGAACCGTGCCCAGGAGCCGGGCGCCGCCGCCCCGTCCCACCTCGTCCTCGCCGTATGCCATGCCCCCGGCCAGCGTGACGCCATCGACAATGGTGTCACTCCCGCACTCCGCGCCAGCCACCAGCACGGAGCCAGGCATTGCCTCGGGCACAGTCAGCACAGTGGGATGAACAAACTCCCAGACAGGCGCGTCCTTTTTGCGGACACGCTGGCCGACGCTATCCTCCCAGCCCGCGAAACCGCCATAGAGGGCAACGCCGTCCCGCAAGAGAAAGGAAGCCGACCACAATTCACCGCCGTGACTTTCCAGCACGGAGGTGGCCGTGTACTCGCCACTGGCAATCCACACATCGTCTCCCGCGACGGCACGGTCAATGGCGACCTGGGGGCTGGCCAGCGCCGTCCCCCAACTGGCGCCGCTGGCGCCGTCGTCCCCCGTCGTAGTCACGTACCAGGTACGCGCCTGCGCCGTACCTCCCCAAAGCAATGCGCAAAGGAGCACCACTGCCTGCAAACCCGACATCGAAACACTCTTCTCTCTCATCGATACCTCCGTTGATAAAAGTTGAATTGTGTCGGAGACTCTTACCGACACCGCATTAAGATAATTTAGGACAATCTGTTTGCAAGTTCATTTCATGCTTTTTTTGATTTTATTTCTTTTGAAATAAAATTACACTACGAATTCTCATAAAACTATTCCATACGTAAATTAGCCTCAGAATGAGATTGAATGGAGGAATAAAAAGGAAAGAAATTTTTCCAATTTTTCTAAAGGGGGATTCACCGATCGGCTTTTGGGAGTTCCACGAAACAAGCCGCAGCCACCAAAACCTGGCAATCGACGCGGGACAAAATAAAGGCCGCCGCCAGGAAAGATTGCCGGCAGGGAGTTTGCAAAACCGACTTTGCAATGCTACATTTCCTCATCTTCATTTCCCCCTCACATCTCTACAGGAATCTGATTATGGGTTTTGCTTGTGGTTTCGTCGGATTGCCGAATGTCGGCAAGTCCACCTTGTTCAATGCCCTGTCGCATGGCACGGCGGCTGCGGAGAATTTCCCGTTCTGCACCATCGAACCGAACACGGCCATCGTGCCTGTGCCGGATGAGCGGCTCGGGGTACTGGCCAAAATCGAGAAGTCGGCCAAAATCGTCCCCACCAGCCTGAAATTCATCGACATCGCGGGTCTTGTGGAAGGCGCCAGCAAAGGCGAGGGACTGGGCAACCAGTTCCTGGGGCACATCCGGGGGGTTGATTGCGTGGTGCATGTGGTGCGCCTGTTCGGGGATGGTGACGTCGTTCACGTCAAGGACTCCGTTGACCCCTCGCGCGACCTGGAAATCATCCTCACCGAACTGATGCTGGCGGATTTGGATTTCCTGCAGCGCGCCATCGAGAAAGTCCGCAAGGCGGCCAGGGGCGGAGACCCCGACCTGAAGGCGGAGGTAGAAGTGGCGGACAAAATCCTCGCCTCCCTTGAACAGGGGAAACTGCCCGAAATCGACCGTACAGACGAACGGGCCATGCACATCATCAACCAACTGCAACTCCTCACCACCCTCCCTGCCTTTGTGGTCGCCAACGTCGATGAGGAGGGCTTCCGCAATTTCGGCAAGGACGACAAGTCCAAAAAACTCATCGAGACGGCGGCTGGCTACCATCTGGAGGTTGTCCCCGTCTGCGCCAAACTCGAACAGGAACTTGGTGAACTCTCCGCCGAGGAGGCCGAAATGTTCCTGGCCGACCTCGGAGCCACCGAATCAGGACTGCAGCGGGTCATCAAGACTGGCTACCGCCTGCTCAATTACCTGACCTTCTTTACCGCCGGTCCGACGGAAACCCGCGCCTGGACAGTCGCCGCAGGTTCTCCCGCCCCCGTGGCCGCAGGCAAGATTCACACGGACATGCAGCGCGGATTCATCCGCATGGAGGTTGTTCCCTACGATGCCATGGTCCAGTACAATGGCTGGAACGCCGCCAAGAACGCGGGAAAACTGCGGGTGGAAGGCAAGGAATACGTTGTCCAGGACGGCGACTGCGTGTTCATCCGCTTTGCGGTCTGACAACTATTGTCCCAGGACGCTGGAACGCTCTCATCTATTTTCATGTCCGGCATTTTTTACGGCGATTCCGTCAGATCCGCAGCGTTGTTTCCGGACTCGCCGTCAAAAACGCCGTCCATTGTAATACTATATACCCAACCCCCCTGTTTGCAAATCCCCCATGGCCCTTAAGCAGTGTTAACCATGTTTCAGCACGAATTCACAGCGTTCCTGGATTTGGCGCTGGAACAGCCAGATAAGGAGGGCGAACAACAGGAAGAAGACGGGTCCCGTCCAATAGACCGCCCGCAGGGAGATGCCAGCTGCAACCAGCCCGGCCACAATGTTGGTGACGGAGGCGCCCACGGCCCGAAAGGCCAGCGACATGCCGAACATCATGCCACGGTGCGCAGGGAGCGTGACCTTGGAGATCCAGGCATGGCAGATGGGCGTGATGGTTCCGGCGCCAAAGACCATCAGGAAACGCAGCGGCAGGAGGCCAAGCACACAGGGAGTGGCCGTGGCCTCCGACACGCCCAGCCAACCCAAATCCACCCGCGGCGACATCGGCAAAATGTCCGGGAGAATCGCCATCGCAAGCATGGTGAAGGCACAGAACACCCCGCTGAATATGCCGATGAAAAAGGGATGGCGGTCAATCAGCCGCGAGACGGTGAAGCCAGCGGTGACGGCCCCCAGGGAGCCCGCCCCCATGATCAGGCTCGTGCAAAGTTCCTTGCCGGTGAAACCCAAGCCATTGAGCTGCTCAATATAGAGAGCGGCCTGTGAACCGTCATAAAGTTGCGCCAGTCCAGCGACAGTCACCAGAATCATCACGGGCATGGCGGGACCAAGCACCCCCCAGACCGCACCGATTTTCGCCCAACTATTTCCCTTGCCCATCGACTTGACTGCCTTGAACGTCTCATGGACAAGGGCGATGACCAGAACCGTGCAGAACGCCAGCAGGACGCTGGAGATTCGGAACGAGTTGCGGTAGCCGAAATGCGAGGCCAGCAACCCGCCAATGAACAGCCCTGACATATCCCCCGCGAACACGGCGCTCGACATCGCACCCATCGCGAACCCCTGCTTCTCCGAAGGGGTGGTCGCTGAAATCAAAGTGAGCGAGGCAGTGACCGAACCAGTCAGCATTCCCTGGAACAGCCTCAGCCACAGGAACTGCCAGGCATTCTGCGCAAAAGACATCAGCAACAGCGCCAGGCAGCCTCCGAAAGTGGCGCGCAGAATCATCCGCTTACGGCCAAAACGGTCGGCGACCCACCCCCACAGCGGGGCGCAGATGGTGTAGGCCAACTGCGGCATCATCGCCGACAGCGCCGCGTACATACGCACACGCTCCTCCGAGGCTCCAGGCGACAGTTCCCGCACAAAATATGCGCAGAACGGCAGGGAGATGGAAAACGCGATGTTGGTCAGAAACTGGGTTGTCCACAGGACGACCAGGTTCTGCCGCCAATGGCGGAATTCAGGGGGCAAGGGGGCACTTTCGGCAGGTGCGGAGGAGATGGATGACAAACGCAAAGACATTTTTTGCACAGTCCCTAACGGAAATCCCGCAGATTGTCCAGCAGTTGCATATCCTCGGCGACGGTGCGGCCACGGGTGGTCAAATACCCGCCGGTGATGAAGGTGTTGGTTCCAGCCAGCATCAGCAGCCCCTGGAAATCCTTCATGACGGTCTCCCGTCCCGCCGCGAACTTCAGGTCCTTGCCGGGCAGGATCAGCCGATAGATGGCGAAGCATTTGGCGACCTCGGCGGGACGCATCAGCGGACGGGACTCCAATGCCGTCCCCTGAATGGGCAGCAGCACATTGACTGGGGTGCCCTCCACGTCCAAATCACGGATGGCCAGGGCCATGTCGATGCGGTCCTCCCAGGTCTCGCCCATGCCGAAAATGCCGCCCGTGCAGTTCTTCAGGCCAAACTCCTTCAGGTAGCGGATGGTCTGGATTTTCTCCTCAATGGAATGGGTGGTCGCCACCAGGTCGCGGTAGTGCGCGGGGTTGGTCTGCAGGTTCATGTTATACCGGCTGACGTGATGCTCCGCCAGGGCCTTTGCGCACTCGCGGCTCAAAATCCCCACCGAGACGCAAATGCGCATCTCAGGCAGTTCGCGGTGAATGAGGTCAAACGTCGCCAGCATTTTGCGGAATTCGGGGTGCGCGGGGTCGGTGTAGCCGTAGCCGCTGGCCACATAGCCAAAGTCCCGCACGCCAGTGGCGTAGTCCTTCCTGGCCTCCTCCAGCACCGCCTCCGGCTCCAGCAGCGGAAACTCCCGGACGCCAGTGTGATGACGCCCGCTCTGGCTGCAGAAACGACAGTCCTGGCTGCACCGCCCTGACTTCACGTTCATGATGGAGCAGGGCGGCGTTTCGCCGGCGAAGCGGTTCTTCACCTTGTTGGCCAGCGACACCAAGTCCACAATGTCCTCCCCGTGGATTTCATGCGCCAGCGCCAGCGCCTCATCCCGACTCAAGACCCCGCCCGCCAGAACCTTGTAGGCATTGAGGACCAGCGGATGCAGCGGTGACGGCACACCTGGTGGTGGAATCGAATCGCTCATGGCGCGTCTCACAGCAGGCCAGCCGTCTCGTCCAGCCCATACATCAGATTCATGTTCTGGATGGCTTGTCCAGAGGCCCCCTTCTCCACATTGTCAATGACACTGGAGATGATGAGCCGACCAGTCCGCTTGTCAAACGCGCAGCCTATCTCGCAGATGTTGGTCATCGTGACATGCTTGGTGTCGGCGAGTTCCCCAACTCCCAGAACCCGCACGAACGGGCAGGAGTCGTATGCAGCGTGCAATGCCTCCAGCGCGGTTTCGGCAGTCACGCCCTCCTTCGCGTGGAAGAGAACCGTGGAGTGGATGCCCCTGTTCACAGGAATCAGATGCGGGATGAAATTCATCGTGATGGACGGCACGCCCGCCGCCAACGCCAACTCCTGCTCTATCTCGGGAAGATGGCGATGCCCCGTCACCCCGTATGGACGGATGCTCTCGTTGCACTCTGGGAAGATGTACTGCACATCGACTTTGCGCCCCGCCCCCGTGACGCCCGACAGGCAGACGGCCTCGATGCCGTCCGTCCGAACCAATCCAGCCTTGAGCAGCGCCGTGCCAGGCAGCAGGATGCTTGTGGGATAGCAGCCAGGGTTGGCCACCAGGCGCGCCTTCGCGATGCTTTCGCGGTACAGTTCAGGAAGGCCGTAGACCGCCTCCGCCAGCAACTCTGGAGCCTTGTGCTCCATCTTGTAGTATTTCTCCCAGACGGCTCGGTCGTGGATGCGGAAATCCGCGGAGATGTCGATTATCTTCACTCCCTTGTCCAGCAACTCGGCAGCCATAGAGGAGCAGACCCCATTGGGCGTGGCGGAGAACACCACGTCCGCCTTCTCCGCAATCTGCTCCGCAACTGGCTCGATGAACGCCACCTGGCATTCGCGGTAGCGCGGAAACACGCTGCCCAAAGACTCTCCTGCGTGCTGACGGGAGGTCGCCACCGTCAACTCCACCTCTGGATGGCGAATCAGCAGCCTCACCAACTCTTCCCCTGCATAACCCGAGGCACCGATGATTCCTGCGCGTATTTTTTTCATGATGAATGAGTGAAGTTTTTGGCCACGCGAATGCGCGGCACGACAATTCAAACAAAACAGGGGCTTGACGGATGCACCGCACTCGCCCGAAACGCGCCGAGCAAGCCCTGAACATCCACCAAGTCCCTGTAGTCTTGCAAATCTCCAAGAAGACCGTCAGCGCTTGCTGAACTGGAATCTCTTGCGCGCGCCGGGACGCCCCGGCTTCTTGCGTTCCTTCTCGCGCGGGTCACGGGTCAGCATCCCTGCGCTTTTGAGCACGGGACGGTACTCTTCCTTGTACTTCTCCAAGGCGCGGGCAAGCCCATGGCGCAGCGCGCCGGCCTGCCCCTGCACTCCGCCACCGTCAATGACGGCGTACACGTCAATCTCCGCCTTCGTGCCCGTCAGCACCAGAGGCTGGAGGGCATAGCCGCGGATGGCGTCCGTCGTGAAATACTTGTCAAATTCCAACTTGTTGACCGTGATTTTGCCGGTGCCGGGGGTCAGATGAACTCGGCAACTGGCAGTCTTGCGGCGCCCAATCGCGTGAATCACTTCGCTGGCTTCTGTCATGGGAAATCCTCTTGACGTCTCTTTTATGGTTGCTCTTCGTGAATGTCAAACTTGTGTCAGAGAAGCTCGGGCTTCCAGGGCTCGCACTTCTGGGCGGCATGCGGATGCTCGGGTCCGGCATAGACCTTGAGCTTGAGGAACTGCTGGCGTCCCAGGCGGCCTTTCGGCATCATGCCCCACACGGCGTCGCGGATCAGGCGGGTCGGGTTGTTCTTCAGCACCACGTCCGCCGTCTTGACCTTGCGCCCGCGCATATAGCCGGTGAAGTCCTCGTAGGTCTTGTCCGTGGCCTTCTTTCCGGAGAGGCGAACCTTCTCGGCGTTGACCACCACCACAAAATCACCACAGTCCAGATGAGGAGTGAACGTGGGCTTGTCTTTGCCGCGGAGACGCATCGCAATACGTGTCGCCAGGCGACCAAGCGTCAAGTCGGTGGCGTCAACCACGTACCATTTCCGTTCAATCTCGTTGACTTTCGGAAGGAATGTGTTCATTGTTCTAACCACTTGATTTGTTGCTTTCAGGAAACCGCAAGGGTCCCCCTGAAAAGGTTGCGCTAAAAATCACGTCCATATAATATAACCCCATTTCCTCCCTTTGCAAACAAATCACACTATATTTGTGGAATTATTTTTTAGCACACTATATGTAGTGTGTGTTTTCTGAAAACTCCGCTATTTGACATTGAAAAGCGCTTATGGTCGCCATAGTCCTCCTGCGTCTCGTTGAAAAGTTTCCACCTGTACACCCTGCAACCGTACAGGTGGAAAAATTTGACTTGGTCCTGTGTCTCTACAACGTGATAGGCACATACGCGAACGACAACGAGAACTTGGCAATAGCACGGCCAATCCACAATTGCCTAAGGCCAGGAGGCCCTACTGTCGGAAAAAAATCTTTTCTACGGGGAATTCTCAAACTTCCGTTATGTATTCAGCGAAAGCGATGTATCGTGGATTGCACCAAGATGAAAGAGTTCAATTCCCTCCCCTGCATTCCGCCGTCCTAAAGCGAGTGCAACCACAGACCGTCAAGGGGAAATGATCGTGCCTATTGTTGACAAGGGTGAAAGCGTTCCCTCCTGCCAGCCGTCGATGCGACCCTTGGAGGAGTCGAAGTTCACGCCAATCAGGCGAATTGGCAGCTTGCCCCCTTGGAACTTCTCGTAGTAGCGGCGGTCGAGAATCTGCCCGACGGCCTCGTCGGCGTTCCTGTCCAGCTTGAACTCGAAGATGAATACTGTCTTCGCCGTTCGGACGTAGGCGTCGATGCGCCCCTGGTTGGTCTTTGACTCAGCCTCAATGCTGCTCCCAAGAAGCAGGAAGGTGATGAAGAATATGGTCTGGTAGTAGTGCTCGTCCCCTCCGCGGATGTCATAGGGGATGCTGGCGAAGTAGGACTGCAGTGTCGCCATGAACTGCTCCACCTCGTCGCGCCGCATCGCGTCCGTCAGCCTGAAGACCAGGGATGACATCGCCGCGTCCTTGTATCCGCTGTAGTAGGCCAGCAGCTGGGTGTTGAAGGCCTCCTCCACCTCGTGGTCGGGAAAGCCGAGCATGAACATGCTCGACCCCATGGGCCCCGGCAGAACCTCCTTGATCGTGAGATAGCCTGTCTGCCAGAGCAGTCCTAGTGGATCGATGTTCTCCACCTCGTATGCGCCGAAGGCGAGGGAGGAGACGGGAACAGTGAGCGCCTGCTCGAAATCGAATCTCGTCGTCTTGGCCAGCTCGAACAGCACCGTGGTCACGCCAGTGGTCCCCCAGTAGTTGTCAAACTCATATTTTCTCCCGAAGAAGCTGGAGATGGACACTGGATTGCAGACATGGGTCTCGGCCTTGGAAAAACGGTAGCCGTCATACCATGCGAAAAGCATCCGCATCAACTCATCAGCGGAGATTCCCTTGCTTTTCGCAGCCTCATTGATTCTGTCCGCAAAACACTCTCTCACCTCATCTTCGGTGAAGCCCAGCATTCCCGCATAGTCGACATCCATTGTGATGTCCGTCAGGTTGTTCAGCTCCGAGAAGAGCGACACATGGCAGAACTTGCTTACACCGGTGACGAACAGCAGGCGCTCCTGGTCGTTGCGGTCCTTCAGGACACTGTAGAAGCCCTTTAAGCACTTCAGGATGTCACCCACGTTCCTGTTGGAGATGTTGTCCAGGATAGGCTTGTCATACTCGTCCACCAGAATGACTATCGGTTCCTTCACAGCCATAGCGTCGATAAGCTTTCCAAACGCCGTGGATGCGTCACAGTCCGACGGCAGGGAAATGGAATGCGCCTTCGCAATGGTGGCCACCTTGTCCAGCAGATAGGCGTCGACCTTTTCGACCGTGTCTTTCATGGGGCTGTAGTCCGCGAAGCGCAGATGCAGGATGGGGTATTGCTTCCAGTCGTAGGGCTTGTTGTAAATCGCCAGCCCTTGGAACAGTTCCTTTTTCCCCTCGAAGATGGACTTCAGGGTCGATAGAAGCAGCGACTTGCCGAAACGCCGCGGACGCGACAGAAAATAGGATTCGCCCGGCGACTCGATCAGTTTCCAAACATACTCTGTCTTGTCCACGTACAGATACTCAGCCCTGCGCAGCTTTTCAAAGTCGTATATGCTTGTTGTCAGGTTCCTCATTGGACCACCGTCCTTGGTTATGGAAAGGGCTGCCGTTCCGTGGCACCGCGCAAAAATCCGCAGCGGTCTTCACATCACTGCAGTAAAATCGCCAAAGTCCAACTGCAACCACCTATAATTTAGCATAACAAGACGTTTTTTCTCCCTTCACTTCCAAAAAACATGATGATGTGCCCGAAGAAAAGGCAATTATCACCACAAAACCGTTAGAAGCCGTAACCTGATGGCTTGCAATATCTCCCCGACACAAGTTACAAACAAACAGTGAACTGGCGGATCGGCATCATTTGAATACCATGACCAGCACCTCATTCGGCGGCAGGGCGACGCGGAATCCGCGGTCATGCAGACCGCCCTCCAACTCGGTGACGGCACGGTTGGACTTCAGGGCGCGTCCTGCAACCAGACGCCTCCGAATGCGGAGTTCGACAGTCTTCTCCTTGTCCATGTCCAGGTTGATCACGGAGACCAGAACCGCCCCGTCCTTGGTGCGGCAGGCGAGCAGTTCGCCGTCGCTGATCTCAATCCCCGTGTCCGAGAAGCGTCGCATGATTGCGCCCGCCGCCTTTTCCATGAGCGGGCTGATGTTGTTCTTTCCGTAGCCGACCCGAGTGTGAAGACGGCAGGACTTGACCATCTGCGGCGGCACGTTGAAGAACGCGGCGAAGGCCCTGGCGTTGCGCTTGAGCGTCAGCACGGGGATTTCCGCCGTCAGCAAGACCTTGGCGCCGTCCGCCTCGTAGCGTCCCCGGCAGCGCTCGTCATCACAGAACTCCTTCATGCCCGAACAGAAGTCTCCGACGGGCCTCACTTCGGTGATGGAGTGCATCACCCCTGTGTCGCGGACCCCGAACAGGTCCTCCAGCCCCGTCACATCCTCGCTGGCGACCAGGTTGACTCCCTGTCCATGCAGGGCGCGGATGCGTTTCAGCGCCTTCGACGACATCCCCTTCAACGGCGGAAGAACCAGCGTATCGACCTGGTCCGCCGTGAGTTTGTCCAGTTCGGAATCCTTCAGCTGGAATCCCGCGCAGACCCCTGCGCGGCGAGACGCCTCGTACAGGAACGGAACGTCCTCCGTGGCGGTATTGCGCACGTCAATAATCAGGTCTCCCTCCACGATATGCTCCTTGTGCGCACGCCAGGAGTCCTCGCTGTAAACGAAGGCGGCGCTCCGAAGCGGACGGTCGGCGGGGTGCTCCAGCACGGTCGGCCAAATCTCCAGCAGGGCCTCGTACCACTGTCGGGTGAAGCGTCCCGCCTGGAACCCCTGCCGCGTCCAGTAGCGGAAGCCATCGGCGGTCAGATGCCCTGACGCATAGGCGAAATTGACGACATACTGAATCATCAGCCGTGGTGAACGCTCCTTGGCGCCAACGGTGCTTCCGAAGGGGGGATGCGCGTAGAACACCGCGCCGTCGGGACATCCCTGCTTGAGTTTCCCGCCAGTATAGATTTCGGGGTAGATGGCGCTGCCGGGCATGGCCAGCAGACAGCCTGTCAAGGCAAAGACTCCGCGCTCGATTCCGTAACCGCAGCTGAAGGGATAGTCCTCGAACTGCCAGAACGCATTGAGGTCAGGAGTGATGTCCGCGTTGCAGGTCATCCTGGGACACTCCGGCCCCTTCAGCGCCGCTGCGTAGATGTGGAACGGGCCGTACATCCCGAATTTCACGGCGGGATTGACTTTCCGCATTTCGGCAAGCGTCTCGCGTGTCCAGCGGGCGGTGCGTGCGCAGGCGAAATCCAGCCATTCCTCCCAGTGTCTTTCCGCGACCTTCAGATACACCTCCTTCGGCATGGTCTCGCCCCTTTTCTGCATCCGGCGCAGCCGTTTCAGGTCGAACACCGAATCGTTCAGCGTGCCGAGGAAATCAAGCATCCATTGAAAACGCCGGCCACGATACGACCAGGGCCAGGTCAGGTTCATGCGCTCGTTGCAGTCCCAGATATTCACATAGTCCGACTCGCGGATGATGTCCAGGTTGTCCTTCGGCTCAGGCTTGTCCAGCGTCCGCGCGCTGATCCAGGAAAAGTTGCTCCGACCGTATGCCTTCAGTGTCGGAAGCATGCGGTATTTCCGGACGGCTTCCGGGAGCATGACCGCGCAGGAGATGTAATGTCCTTCGTTCACGCTGGAGCCGAGCCAGGGATCGAAGGCGTCGGTCATCAGCCCCCTGGTCTCGGTGCGGGCATTGAACAGGAAAGGCAGTCCTGAGAGCAGCGGCGGGGCCGGCGCGTCCCTGTCCAGGCTCATGATCTCAAAAGCGCAGTAATCCTCCAGTGTCGGCACGGTTGAGTCCACGCTCTTCACCCTGATGTGGTAAACGCCGCAAGCCAGCCCAGGAATTTTCTCCACCGCCAGTTCGACAACCTGAAGCGTGGAGACTCCCATGGACGCGGTTGCGCATTCCTGTTTGAATTTCAACGGGCGGATGGGCCGCAGATACGCATCCTCCAAATACACTTCAAAGGCCAGGGGCAACGGATTTGCCGATGTCAGGCGAATTTTGAATTCAGGGACCTCCTTTTCCAGGAAATAATGGTTTGACGCAGCAAAACGGCAGGCCAGTTCATGGCGTGGGTCATCCTTCGGCAGCCTTTTCAGGAACTGTTTCTTCGGCTGGGAAAGGAATTCGATTTTCCGCTGTTCGCCCGGTGTAATGCCGAGTCCCGAATAAAGCACTTGGCCATTGGCAGAAAACACCGTCTCCGCCGGATTGAGTTCCAGATTCGGGGAGGCGTTGTGATGCCACGACTCAAAGCCGACCGCCAAATCGAATCTTCCCGACGGCTTCAGGAAACGGACATTGCGCCGAAACGGCCACTCCACCTTTTCATAGACCAGTTTGTAGAAGAACTTCGGAGCCATGCCCTGCGGGATCTGCACGATGGTCTTTTCATAAAGAACGTGCTTTTCCGTATGTTCCGCCGTCAGGATTTTCAGATAGGGACGGGTCAGCAGGTCAGCCCGCATGCCGTGGTAGTTGCCTTCGCCCGGCTGGGTTTCCGCCACACCGCCTCGGAAGGAGAGCACCGCGTCCAGGCATTTCCCGTAATCCCGCAGAACCACGTCGCAGTAGATAGGATACCAGGTCAGTGAGTCAGGCATGGGGACTGTGAATCTGCGCTCCTTTGCCGCAGCCTGGGGCGGATTGCCATCGACCGTGAACGACAGCACCTGGAAGACGTCGAAAAAATGCTCGCGCGCCAGCGCGACTGCGCCGTTGCCGTCCTGGACTTTGAAGTACACAGCATGCCCCAGAAACGAGACTGTCGCCTTGCCGCCGCAGACGGTCATCGCGAAATCCATCGGATGCCCGAAGCACACCCTGTCCGCCTTCACTTTCCGGCTGTCGCTTGGAGTATAGAAATTGAGTCTCGTCGTGCCGTATTCAATCAATACCGAATCCTCCAGGTGCTCGCGGTGCAGCCGAATGTACTGTCCCCGCCCCGTGAAGGTGTCATACCGGAAACAGAGATAGAACCCGAAATCGTTCTCATCCTCATAATGGACGCCGAAAGTCATATTCACGCGGACATCCGCAGTGTCGGGAATGACGGGCAGGTACTTGTTGCCTCCCGACAGCAGTTCAATGGAATTCTCCGCCTTGCGGAACGCGGGCACCTGAGGCATGTCGGTGTTCTGCTCCACCATCCATCCGCCAGGCAGTCCATTGGTCTCCGAGGAGAAGGTTTCACGGTAGAGCGGTCTCAGTTCGTGTTTCATCTTTCGCATTTTGCATCCTTTGCCCAGCGGCAAGCGTTCCCTCTTTCCATCCGTTGATACGTCCCCTGGAGGCATCGAAGTCAACGCCAATCAGTCGAATGGGCAAGTCGCAACCCTGGAATTTTTCGTAGTAGCGGCGGTCAAGAATCTGTGCGACGGCCACATCGGCATTTCTGTCCAGTTTGAACTCAAAGATGTAAACAGCCTTTGTCGTGCGGATGTATGCGTCTATGCGGCCCTGGTTGGTTCTTGATTCGGCTTTGACGCTGCTTCCCAGAAGCAGAAAAGTGATGAAAAAAATGGTCTGGTAGTAGTGCTCGTCACCGCCGCGGATGTCGTAGGGGATGCTGGCAAAGTAGGACTGCAGCGTCACCATGAACAGTTCCACATCATCGTGCCGCATTGCGTCCGTCAGCCTGAAGACCAGGGAGGACATGGCTGCGTCCTTGTACCCGCTGTAGTAGGCCAGCAACTGGGTGTTAAAGGCGTCCTCCACCTCATGGTCAGGGAAACCAAGTTTGAACATGCTTGACCCGACAGGGCCAGGCAAAACCTCCTTAATTGTCAGGTAGCCAGTCTGCCAAAGCAGTCCTAGAGGACCGATATTCTCCACCTCGTATGCGCCAAAGGCGAGGGAGGAGACAGGTGTGGTGAGTGCCTGCTCGAAATTGAAGCGCGTCGTCTTTGCCATTTCGAACAGCACTGTGGTCACGCCAGTGGTTCCCCAGTAGTTGTCGAACTCGAATTTTTTCTCGAAGAAATTTGAAATGGAGACAGGATTGCAGACATGGATGTCCGCCTTTGAGAAGCGGTAGCCGTCATACCATACAAGAAGCATCCGCATCAACTCATCAGTGAAGATCCCCTTGCTTTTCGCCGCCTCATCGATTCTGTCTGCAAAATTTTTTCTTACTTCCTCCTCCGTGAACCCCAGCATTCCAGCATAGTCAACATCCATCGTGATGTCCGTCAGGTTGTTCAACTCCGAAAAGAGCGACACATGGCAGAACTTGCTTACGCCAGTGACCAGTGTAAGACGAGTTACCCCAGAGCATTTCTTGATGCTGGAGTAAAATCCCTTCAACACAGGAAGAATTTCCTTGCACAGCGGCAGATCAACCACATTGTTCAGAATGGGTTTGTCATATTCATCAACCAGAATGATGACTTGCCCTGTAGTGGAGGACTTGGCCGCATCGCATATTAGGTTTTCAAAACGGGCGGCAAGCCCCTGTTCGCGCACCTCCAGACCAAGTTCCTGAGCCGACACATTAAGAAGATGCTCCAGAAAAACCTGGAGTTCTTCAGGAGTCTTACTGTCGCAGTTAGCCATGTCCAGATGAATCACGGGGTACTGCCTCCAATCGTAGGGCTTGTTGTAGAGTGCAAGCCCCTTGAAGAGTTCCTTTTTTCCCTGGAAAATGTTCTTCAAGGTCGATACAAGCAGCGATTTCCCAAAGCGCCTCGGGCGTGACAGAAAAAAGGATTCCCCAGGGGGATCTATCAGACGCCACAGATATTCCGTCTTGTCAACATACAGATAGCCTGCCTTGCGCAGTTTTTCGAAGTCATAAATGCTTGTCGTCAGATTCTTCATTGAAACCACCGTTGCTTGCCAGGAAAGGAACCGCAGGAGCCTGTGTTTAGGGGAAGCCAGCCAAAGTCATCGCGCCATGGCGGCAAAGTCACCCATGGTCAGCCGAATCCAGAGAGGCTTTCAACTCCTTACGCCCAAACATGAAACTACAATATATCCCGACATACCCGTAATTCAATCATCCAACCATCAGGATCCATGACCAAGCCGCCGAAGTTCTCCTTGCGTCCATTTTCCCTGCCCATTCCACCAAAAATGATAATGTCGATTGTCTTCGTCATTGTCTTTCTTCTCCGTTCACCGTTTTCCGATAGGCGGGGATGGCATGCTCCTTCAGATTGTCCAGCAGGTAGAGTTTCCACTGTAGATGCCAGGTGCCGCCGACATAATCCATGCTCGACTCCCAGCCCAGACGCGAATCCGCTTCGGTCAGCGGGATGGTCTCCGTCACATTCTGTGTCTCCGCCTCAATCAACGCCAGCATTTCGTCCAGCAAAGCATTGGCAGTCCGTGAGTCGTATTCAATCTCCAGTTTCTTGTTCAGCAGCCACCAGCGTTTCACGTGGACCATCGTGCGGATTGCGTGTCCGCAGAACTCTCCGACTCCAATCATTTTTTCCGCGTTGCGGCGTTTGGATTCAGGGACTTTCCCCAGCATTTTCCGCATGACCGCCGTGCCGCGTTCCCAGATGTCCAGAGCATGCGTCATGATCTGGATGTCTTCAACGATTCGACGACCACAGTGGGACATTCCGGGGACCTGTTCCGGCTGATAGAACGGATGAATCCAACGAGCGCCCGCAGCCGACTGCGGCGTGGTGGGATATGCCAGAGTCTGCGTCGAATACGGATATAGGATTGGATAGAATATCAGAGGATAAGCGGGGCCGACCCGCAGGGGACCCGCCTGGTCTTCGAATCCGGGCGTGTAGGAATCAATCGCCTCGCTCCATAGACGCCAGCCGTCCAAAGCCTCCTCGGCTGCATCCTTTCCGAAATCTCGTTCGGCGATTTTCCGCAGGAGCGCCTCCAAATCGATTTCCGGCGATCGGAAAAACCAGCGGGCGCATTCGGTGATTTCCGAGGGGAACCAGCCGTAATGATGCGAGTCCATGATGCCGCTCAATCCCCAGTCATCATGCGCGGCCTTCATGGCGCGGAACCGTTTGAACCACTGATATGGCGTCGGGATATATGGGACCACACCGAAATCCCACGTCCGCCCTGCTGTGTTGGTCATGGAATACAGTCTCAGCCCCCGTTTTTTCGCTGCCTGAGCCTCACTCCGGAAATAGAATCCCGGTCCGGGACTGGTGATGGAATAATCCGGCTGCACCGTGCGATGATTCGGATATTTTTCAATCGTGTCGAACATCTCGAATGTGGCCTGCAAGGTCACATCCTGCGGTAGAGCATCAATCAGTTCCAGCCTCGCTTCCGTGGATTCTCTGCCCCAGTTGTAAGTCCAGAACACGATGTCCGCATCCGGCGCGTCTTTTCGCACCGCCTTCTTCACCGCATTCAGCCATTGCGGATAATCCCGGCATGGGAAAAAGCACGGACTCTGGCGGTGATCGACTGTAAC
This sequence comes from Victivallales bacterium, assembly GCA_017431185.1. The sequence continues at coordinate 22,766 of JAFRLP010000562.1, forward strand.
GGAAAATTCCCGTTCCGTGGAGACTACGCAGCCTCGCGACTTGTCACCGATATTGCTCGGACGTTCCCGTCCGGTTGTCCGCTCGTCCTTGCTCGGGAAACAGCAGCTTTCGCCGACCAGAATCAGTCCTTTCGCTTTCGGGCTCTGCCGGAAAACCTCTCCGTAACTCTTATCAAAAAACGCCTCGGCATCCGGTTCATCGGGATGCTTGAAACTGGGCAGGTAACTGTAAAAATAGACGCCCAGGCCGAACTTCTCGCAGCGGTCGATGAGATTGTTGAAGTCCATGAAGCCGTGGGTGGTCTGATTCGGTCCTTTCACGAAGAGAAGTATGGAATCGAATCCGGCGTGGGCGATGGCATTCAGATGCGAATCAGGAAACTGGTCAAGTCCCCAGCCGGAATGAACCATGCGGGGAGAAAAGAGCGGCTCATGCCATTGCGACCCGCGTTCGAGAAACGGCGCCTCGCGCAGATTCATCCAGTCCTCCAGAAAATAAACGCCCTGTGCCGTTCCGGACGGATTGCCGCCAACAATTCGGACTGCATTTTCCGTGACAGTGAACTCGAAAGACCGAGGACTCCGCCCGGAGACAGGAACCGTCTCCAGCACAATGCTTCGGTCCTTGGCTGTCTTCCGCAGCGGCAGGTTCAGATTCATGCTGACGCGAAGATAATCCTGCAAATCAACCGCGGCATATTCGACCAGCGGGTCAGCATCATCCGGAAGGACAATGCACCACGATTCATCGACACTGGTTTCATTGTCCCCCCGCGCCAAAGAGCGATTGCGCCGATTCGGTTTATGCACTTCATCCAGCACCCGCCGGAAGGCATAGGCTCGTTCTTTCATGGGCATTTCACTTGTTTACGACGAACACATCGTCCAAGTCAAGAAGCTCGCATTTCGCAAGGGCGGTGAATCGGATGGCGACACGTTCCGTGGGCACTCCTGCGGTCTCGGCCTCGAACTGATACGTCTGCCATTCGGAAGTCAAGTCCCATTTCTGGTATTTCTGGGTTTTCTTCAGGATATCGTACCCTTTGGCGTTGGGCTCATTCTTATTTTGGAAGCTGCTAGTCCAGATGGTGAACGGCCCCGCGCCACGAGCCTTGAACGAGATTTTCAAAACACCCTTCTCCTGCGTCTGCGGAAGGAAATACTGCGTCACATACCCTTTCTTCAGCCGGATAAAGTAATTTCCCTCAGAGTCCTGTTCATAGGACCCTACCGCATCGGATGAGACTCGCCATCCTGCCGGGACCAGTTCCTTTTCATCCTTGAACTCCCAGCCCTTGGAGTTCTTGAACCGAATTCCCCGCGACTGCTTGCTGTCCGGCACGGCGGTATTGAAATCTGCATTTTTCCAGGATTTTGTATTTGCATTCGGCTTCGGGGCGGAGACTTCCTGCGCACGGACGATGGACGAGGGGGCCGCAAGCAACGAGATGGCGGCAATGGCCCCGAACAAACGGCTCATTCTTGTTTTTTCACTCATGATTGACTCCTGTTTCTTGTGTTGTGATGTATGTTTCTATCCGTCAGTCTTTCTTCTCCGCGAAGAAAGGAGACACGTACACATCGTCCAAATCGAACTCGCTTCCCGGCGAGACCGTGAACCGGATTGCGATGCGTTCCGTGGGCACTCCGGCAGTCCCGGTTTCGAACTGATACGTCTGCCATTCGGAAGTCAAGTCCCATTCCTGATATTTCTGAGTTTCATTCAGAATGTCGTACCCTTTGGCGTTAGGCTCATTCTTATTTCGGAAACTGCAAGTCCAGATGGTGAAAGGACCTGTGCCCCGTGCCTTGAACGAGATTTTCAAAACACCCTTCTCCTGCGTCTGCGGAAGGAAATACTGCGTCACATATCCTTTCTTCAGCCGGATATAATAATTTCCTTCCGACTCCTCGTTATACGAGCCTTCCGCATCGGCGGAAACGCGCCATTCAGCAGGGACAAGTTCCCTCTCATCCTCGAACTGCCAGCCTTTTCTGCCTTTGAACCGTTCAAGGCGGTTCCGTTTGCCGTCAGGAATGGCGGTGTTGAAATCCGCATTTTTCCAGGCGGAGACATCGGCGCCCTGCCTCAAACCCGAAACTCTTCTGACCGCGAATTTCAGGTTTACAAAGTTCTGCACACCGTGAAAGGCACCGTTACAGCAGGAGCTTGCCTCCGCCAAAATGTCAGAAGGCGACTTCGGATCGGCGATTTTCCGTTGTCTGGCCACATTGAGTTTCCAGGTGCTGCCGTCATAGCATTTCATGCCGATTTCGCTGGCGGGAATGGCGGCTTCGAGGTGCCAACGGTCTTTCAACACTCTTGTTGCAATCCTCGCGCTGGAGACGAAGGCCGCATCCCTGAATCCTGGCCCGTGCTTTGCATCAATCCGCTGTCCGTTGGAATTGATCGCCAGATGGTAATAGAGTTCCCCCATGTCGGGGTAATTGTAGAAGAGTTCCACGGAATTGCCCAACGTCTTCCATCCCGTATCATCGTTCTTCACCTCATTGCCGGCAATGATCTTTTCTGGCTGCGGCTCCATGCATTCCACCGCGACATAGAGAGTGTCGAGGTCATAGACCACACGGACATAAGACTGCTGGACATTCGCCGTTTTCGCAGTCATTCCGCCAGGCTTGAATATGGAAAGGACATCGGCGTTTTTCCAATCGGGTTCGTCCAACACTCCGTCAATTTCGATTGGGGCGGTACGTTTGTAAACGGTCAGTTCGCGGAAATTTTCCAGATAATCCCGACGCGCCTTGACCCACGTGGCGAGGAAAATCTCCTTGTCGCGGAGCACATGTTTCAGCGCCCGCGGGTCGGAATCGGTCTTCGCGGCGTCAATGGCCTTATCCAACAGCGCCAAAAGCATCTTCTCGCTTTCGGTCTGATCCAGGCAGCGGCCCAACGGCGCGCCGAGCCCCCAGCCAATGCAGCCAGGCGTTTCGGTGAAATATTTTGCAAGGAGTTTCCGAAACTCCCTGAACCCGCCATCCCATGCTTTTCCGTAATACAGGGAATTGATCGTCTCATACTCTTTTTCAAAGTCGAAATCGGGATTCCACATGGAAAGGGAGGAAAGGTAGCAAATCTGCCACATGGCATACCAGAACAGGTTTTTCCCGTAGTAGGGAGCCTTGTTTTTCAGGAATCTGAGCGTTTCCGGGAATGGCGAATTGACGCAGAAACTGCTGCCGGAAAATCCCAGCTCCCTATACGCCTTGAAATTTTCAAAAAGCACTTTTTCCGAAGGCAAATAGTAAACGCCAGGCGAGCCTCCGCCGTCATACGCGCCAATTTCATCCCTGTTGATGATATAGGGGAGTCCAGTCTTGCGCCATGCCTCCATGATGTTCCTCAGTTCGCGGTTGACCGAACAGGCGGAATCCTGAATGCTGTGACGCCAGCATTGGTGATTGTAGGAAATCATGATTCGGATGCGCGGATCGATTTTGACTTTGGTCGGCGGATACCAGAAATCCTGATAGGCCCAGCCAGAGATTTTGACGGATGGATCTTTTTCCCAGACACGTTTGGCAACCTCGTTCACCAGATACCAGTAACGGTCGGAACGGGCTCTTTTGGTTCCCTCGGCGCCTGGTTCGTCCAGCGCACGGCAATTTTCGCATTCACACCAGACTGTGGTGTCGTTGTTGCCCAGAATGATGTAATGCTGCGCCCCGTATTGTCCGCGTGTTCGTTTATACAGGGCATCCGCCAGCAAGTCGATTAGTGCGGGATTGGAAATGCAGGGATTCGGGCTCTTCCCTCCCAGAACGGCTTTCTCCCGTTTGCCGTTAATCATGGCGAAATATTCGGGATGTTCCTCATATAGCGTTTCCAGTTTGTCCTCCTTCCAGGAACACCCTGCCATCAGATATGTCAGGATATGTCCGCCGTATGCCGCGCCAGTGACCGCAAGGGAGTCCAACTGATCCGCCGCAGGAGTCCGTTCGCCGGTTTTCGTTCTGACGAAACTTTCGACCGATGTTTCGGACTGCATATTGTTTCGGGTCTGCCATTGGAAGGCGGTCATTTCATTCGCCACTGTTTTCCGCGTCCGCAGATACGGATTCTGAATCTCAGTTCCTTCCGGCACGCCAACAGAAGTTTTGGGCTGATAATATTCTTCGTCCTCGCCAGGAACCAGCCAGCGGATTCCGCCGTATTTTTTCAGCAGGTGATAACAGCCGTAAAGCGCCCCGCGAGGATTCTGCCCGATCACATAAACATCACGTCCGGCAGACACCACGGCGAATCCTTCCTCACGCAGAGCCGAAGGCTCCAGTTTCGCCTGAGCCACCAGTTCGGCATCCGCGAGCGTGCCAATCAGAACATTGCCGGATGTCGGCTCTTTTTCCCCGAAGAGCCGAAGTTCCGCTCCAGTGATTTTTTTCAGATACTTTGCCAGTTCCTGCGCCCCGAAGCGAACTGGCGGCGGAGCATCCTGCCTGATGACGATTGAGCATTGCGCACTGCCGTCCCGAACAAGGTCTGCCCCCTGGACAAGCATACTGAAAACCGATATCGCAATCAGTAAAAATCTTCCCGTCTTCATGTCCAATCCACCTTTGTTTCTGGTAATTCACACTCTGCGTGCTGTCATCATCACGGTTTCGGATCCTTGTATTTGCTCCAACCAGTCCCGTTGTCCCAGCACAAATGGTAGCCGCTGGTTTCGTAATAGGCACTGCCGAGAACCTTGTACATCTGAGTCCGGTCTAATCTTGACGGCATTTTCCAGGACTCGACATGACCGTCGCCAAAAAGGATATTCAATTTGAGATTATGCCGTGGGGCGGGAGAACCGTAGCTGTCGCTTCTATAGCAATGAACAATCTGGTATCCCGCCAGCGTATCCGCCTTCTCGGCGTCCATGACCACATATTGCAGCGACGGAGCAGGGCAGGCGGAGACTAACTTCAATGCTCCAGGCCGATTATAGAATCCCAGACCACGGTAATTATACCCATAATATCCATGCGCGGGTTCTGGAACGGCATTCGCCACAGCCCCGCAGCGCAGCACCTTTTTGGTCATGTATTTCAGGTTGTTCGTTTGATTGTCTCCATTCTGTTTCGTTGGCCAGAACATCCGGAAAGCCCAACTCTGCGCCCCCAAGTTGTAAGGCGGATAGTAATCATGAAAATCATCCGCATACATTCGGAAAGCATGCGATATCTGCCTCTCATTGCTCACGCATTGAATCTGAATCGCCGCGTGTTTCGCCTTGTTCAATGACGGAAGAAGCATCCCCGCCAAGACGGCGATGATGGCGATGACGACAAGAAGTTCTATGAGCGTAAAACGGCAAAACCTTTTTCGGCCCGATTGCGGCGGCAGGAATGGCCTCCGTTCCGCTGCATCAATGGGAAACACGACACGCATAGAAGGTGCGGGAGATGAGATATATTTGCATTTCAGCATGGTGCGCTTCCTTTCCGCTTTGGTGTTTGATGGCGACATTTCCAGACGACCACTAAATTTATCCCAGGGAAAAGAAAAAACAAGGGAAAAATTGTTGTATTATCACGATAAAGAATTATACTATTACGATAACCTGGAAGAGGTTGCCAGAATGTTTTTGGGAACAGAGCCATGGTCACGGAAAAATTCAAGAAAAGAGTCATCGAAAACCGCCTGTACAGGGAGGAGAACTGGTTCAATATGGGAGCCACGAAAAATTCATTCTCCCGTCTGAGGATGATTTATTTTGCGGAAGTGGATTGCCTGCGGGGGAAGAACATCTTTCAGCATCACCCAGGGCTTTACTGGATCTTCCACTTTGTCCCGCAGGCAAGCCGACGCCTGGTTGTCCAAGGCAGTGCTGCTAGGCAACTACTGCCGACGGACATTTACGTGGAAAAGCCGATAACCAAAGCCTCCCACCAGGCGCGGAGAGAGGAAATACTGGAGAACAAGACCTCAATGCCAGTCAAAAGATATTATTTCGCCATGGAACGAAATGTCTATGTGGAACAGATGTTCCACCTGGATGAACTGGAGATCATCCATCTTCGCGACACGGTTGCCATACAGGATTGCATCACGGAAATGGCGGCAAGAGTCCGCAGCGGGAACAACTGCTCGGCGCAGGAACTGTCCATACTCCTGTTCCGTTTTCTCACGCTGCTCACCGGTGAGCAGCGGAAACACGGCGGCTGCGTGGGCGACTACGAACAGCAACTCGAGATGGTGCGACGCTTTCCACAGAATTATCCGACTCTGCAAAGCCTGGAAAACGCATTTCGGGTTTCCCCCGTGACCCTGCGCAAGATTTTTCATCGTTTCACGGGGAAAAGCCCCATGGACTTCGTAGTCCATGCACGATTGAGAAATTCCTGCTGGATGCTGACGAATTCCGCACTGGCCATCCGTGAAATCGCTGCTCTGAACGGTTATTCCAGCGCGGCCTTCTACACGAAATCCTTCCGAAAAGTCGTCGGCGTCTCCCCCAGCCAGTATAGACGGAAAGGGCTACGCTATTTCCCTGGCGACGACAGCGAATCCCAGTCCCACAAATGAATTCATGGGGGTGCCGTCCCGTAAAACTGCATTGTCTAACGTGCAGTTTTTTGAAAAAGTTGCACTATTCGATGTGCAATTCCACGATTATGCACTATAGTTATCCAGACACACCGTAATTGAACAAGGCAAGACAGATGGAGAACCTCATAGAGACATACAGGATGCTGTTGGACAGAGTGGAGACGGCTTTCGTCCGCTATCTGCATGATCAAATCAACTGGGAGACACGTCTTGTGTCCATACTTGGAGCAAGAGGCGTCGGAAAGACGACATTGATTTTGCAGCACATAAAACTGCACGACAACCATTCGCAGTCATTGTATGTGCAGGCCGATGACTTCTATTTCACCCAACACAGGCTTTACGACCTTGCCTTGGCCTTCTATCAGCAAGGCGGGAAAAAACTGTACATTGACGAAATCCACAAATACCGAGACTGGTCATTGGAAATCAAGAACATCCACGATATGATTCCGGACCTGCAGATTGTTTACACAGGATCCTCCATCCTTGAACTAGAGCAGGGTGGCGCGGACTTGAGCAGACGCAAACTTGAATACATCCTCCATGGCCTCTCCCTGCGGGAATACGTGAATATCTCAAACGGCCTCAATCTGCCAGCACATTCCTTGTCAGAGGTACTCAAGGGAGAGGTGGCATTTCCGCTGAAGGATTTGCGTCCGCTCCAGCAGTTGTCCAACTACCTCAAAACAGGATACTACCCCTATTTTCGGGAGGGAAACTACGAGATGCGCTTGAACGGCGTCCTCAAGCAGGTGGTTGAATTTGACATTCCGCAATTTGCGGATTTCAGCGTCGCATCCGTCCAAAAACTCAAAAAACTCCTCTTTGTCCTTGCCCAGAGCTCTCCTTTCAAGCCAAACTACTCGAAGCTGGAGAGGGATTTGGACATCAGCCGCAACGCGCTGCCGCATTATATGCGTCTTCTCGAAAAGGCTGGGCTGATAAGCCTGCTGCCGGAAAAAGCCAAAGGCCTGAAGCAACTGGAGAAAATCGAAAAGGTCTATCTGCAAAACCCCAACATCTCCTATGCGCTTTCCTCAAACACGCCGGACAAAGGTTCGTTGCGGAAAAGCATTTTCTTCGCTTGGATGCGGGTGGGACATCAGATTACCTCATCTCCCATTGCGGACTTTGAATCTGAAGGATTAACATTTGAAGTAGGCGGAAGGAACAAAAGCCGAAACCAACTCAAGGAAGTCGCCCCGCAGAACGCATACGTGGTAAGAGACGACGTTGAACACGCCGCACTCCACAACATCCCGCTTTGGATGTTCGGCTTCCTGTATTGATCCCGATGTTACGGCAGCAGATGGGGAAAAAAAATCTTTCTAAAGGGGGACGCCAATGAGTTTGCAAGACTGGCAGAATAATTGCTTGATTTCACCAAGGAATCAAAGGAAGAAGTCCTTAAACTCCTTTCAGAGCAATACCCAGATTTGCTGCCTTGCTGACAAGGGGTTCTCCTGTGTTTCCTGCATTGTGTTGACGGCGGCGAAGACGCCGCCGCTACATCACTCGGCGATCAGGCAGTCGCGTAGGATGACGACACCGTTCTTAATGGGGGTGCAGATGCCGCCGATGGTCACGGGCGCCTGGTTCTCGGCGGCGGTGACCAAGGCCTGGCAGTCATCCTCCGTGGCCCCGTCGCTGAACTTGCACTGCACATGAATGCTGAAGAAGGCGGTGATGCTTCCGCCCTCCATGGCGCGGGAAATGGTCGGGCCGGTGACAGCCAGTTTCCTTCCCGCGTAGGCGTTGGTGAAACGTTCCGCAGTCCATTCGGAGGCGTGCTTCTCCAATTCGGCGGCCTTGACCTGCAGGTACCCCTGGCGCCCCAGGCTGGCGGCGACCTGCCCTGTGCCCTGGGGCGTGGTCTGCTTGCCGAGAACCTCCCTGACCTCCTCCCGTGAAAGCGGGTGCAGTGTGGCAATCTCCGGTTTGACGTAGCGGGCGGTGCGACCGCGGGCGAATTCCATCGCCACATCCCCCTGGGGGAGAACAGAACAATCAGGATTTCTGCAAAAAGGCGAAAACAACAGATTGTTTTTTCCAATTACGGCTGTATATTAGTGGGGTATTTGATGTGGTTTTAACATGGAAGGGTCTAACACATGAGATGGCGATGGGATCAAGGGCGACTAGCCTATTTTCAATTTGACAATATTGTTAATATTGCCAAGGTTTTGTCATCTCTTGATGGCATATGGTTGAATACTGATGGTGATTTATTGAGAATTCCCCTGGAAAACGGAACTGGACTTCCTTTTGCTCCATCACATTATAAGGTGTGGCGCAACTATGCTCGGGTTTTCGCATGTGCAATGCTTGCAACTCAAATAAAGAATCGTTTAATTGTAACTGATTTATGTCGGGCATTAGCAAAAGAGCCGACGGATTTTTCATCGGATCAATACCTCAATTTCATTTTTTCGAGATTCACATTGCCTTTTTCTGCATTTGATGATTATAATACCACTTCAGAGTCAGTCTATCCGTTTTATTGCCATTGTTAAATTCGTATTTTCCTGGTCTTCTCTAGGAAAAGGAGTATCTTTGGAAGACGTTTTCTCATACGTTGTTGGCAACAATTGTACTGGTCTTGAGGATATGGGATTTTATGCAAATTTATCTCCCACCAGTAGAGTTCCAGAGGGAGACGAAAAAAGGCAAGTGCGGGAAATGCTCGTATTCATGGGACAATCTTCTTTCTTAAAATGGTTTGATAGGCATCTCTATGCAGATACATTGGATCTCAATGCAGTATTGAAGGCAATAACTCCGCATATACGTATAAAACGGCAAGAGATACCTCAAGATGAATTCTTGGCAGTGACCTCTCTTGGTACTCCAGCGGAACAGAAGAAACTGGAAATTTACCTGACTGACCGAGATATCGGAATAACTGGATTCCTTGAAGGTCGTCGCATATTTGGTACGCACGGAAAATTGGAGAGGAGCCCTCTTGTCAGGAGACACTTTTTTCTTGCTCATCCTGATTTGATTTGCGATGTGTGCCATTTGGATGTAAAACGAAGATATCCATGGGTGGATAATATTTTGGAGCTACATCATGTCTTGCCATTAAGCGCGACCACAGATTTTCACGGCAAATAATCCACCCTAAAAATCACGAGACCGTGGCTCCTGAAAATTCCAGTTTCCTCCCGCCAAGCCACGGGATTCCCGAGCATGGCATCGAGTCTGCGACCTTGAGCAGAAGCGGCAGGTCTC
>JAFRLP010000563.1 GCA_017431185.1 Victivallales bacterium
GCCTTGCTTTTCTCAATGTCGGTGGCCCCTTCCTCCGCCTTCTGCAACTTGAGCTGCGCCTGTTCAAGTTTCAGTCGGCAACGCTCCAATTCACGGTGCATCCTGGCCAGTTCCGCAGGAGCCAGAATGGGTTCAGGCCTCACGTCCTCCCGCTCCACCTTTCGCTTCTGGTGCTCAAGGGCAATCTGCGCCAATTTCACGTCCCTGCGGGCGGTATGGACAGGGAGCGGGGGCACCACCTCCAGAATGTAATTGGCGTGAAGGCGCGCGGCCGACCGGCGATTCTCCGCCACCCTGAGCCGGAAATCGCCGTCCCGTCTGGTCAATTCCACCCTTTTCTCCAGTTCATCGCGCCCGCTTCGCGCCTCAATGAGGCTGGCTTCCTGCTCCTGCACCTGCTTGACTCGCGACTCGGGGTCGAGCTTGATGACCTCATCCCCCGCCTTGACCATCGTCTCCTCCTCCTTGAGCCAGGTTATCTTCGGCCACGGCCACCAGCCAATGTCCCCCACGGGAATCTGAATGGATTTCACAGGCATGACCTCACCCGTGGCCGACAGCCTCGCATCCACCTCTTTTCTTCCCAGCGCCTCGACCTCCGCCTGAAACACCCCCGAAAGTAGTATGGTCTTGCCGCAAAGCAGCGGGTTGTCAAGCACAAACCAGCCATCCATCTCATAGCCGCTGACCTCCTGGTATATTCCATCCACACTCAGGAAAAACTTGCCATCCTGTTCCCTGACGAAGCGCAGAGGCACCGCTGGTCCTTGCGCGGATTTGGCGGCATGGATTGTGGCGGCGCCAAACATGCCAGGACGCAGCCACGCCTCGTTCTTGTCCAAGGCAATGACCACGTCAAACACCTTGACCCCATTCGCCTTCTGGTCACGGTTCCAGCCAGCCTCCTCCTTGTCCGTCAAATCATGGGAGAGCGTGCTGATGGAACAGATGGTACCGGTGAGAGGACGGTCCTTCCGCCCATTCACAAACACCTTCACCTGGTCACCGACCTCGTGGAAAGCCCGTCGAGCCTCCGGCAGAACGCCGTTGAAGCAAATGGTCTCCAAATCGGGGATTTCCATGAAGATGAAATTCTTCCACATCCGAGCGCCAGGAACTATCTCGTTGTTGTCGTATCGGTTGATGGAGAGAAACCCCGATGCAGGGGCCTTCACCGTCACCTTGTCGATGTACTCCTGCTGCTCGTCTATCCTGCGCTTGATGCGGTCACGGCTGACCACAGCAGCCTCCTTCTGGATATCGGAAATCTTGAGCTGTTCATCAATCTCGAATTGAAGCTTGTCTATCTCCAGCCTGGCGGTGACAATATCCAACTGGGTGGTCTGGAGGTCAACGTCCCGCCGTGGAGGCGTCTGCGTCACCTCCAGCTCCAGACGGGCGAACTCCTCCTTCGCCCGTTTCTGGGCCAAATCCTTCTCGGCATTGTCCAACTCCGCGCGCGAAATCATCTGGCGCGCAAAACGGTCCTGCGCCTTGCGGTAGTCCTTCTCCGCCCCGTCCAAATTGACTCTGGCGATGCGCAGACGCCCTTCCACGATGCTCAGGTCATCCGCTGTCGGCTCGCTCTGCTGTCGTGCCAATTTCGCCTCCAGAGCCGCCAACTTGTCCTTGAGCTGGTCCATCTGCTCGCCCATGTCCAGATTTCGGTTGTCAATGTCGCGGATGCGGCTCTCCACATTGGCCTCCGTCTGTTTCTGGCGATACAACAGGCTCTTCAGTTCATATTCGGCTTCGCTGGAGACGAAGGTCGCCAGCACCTCCCCCTCCTGGACTTTGCTCCCGTCCGCGATGATGGTGCTCAACGGCTGCCAGGCGACTGGCGTGCCGATGCTCTCCTTCTTCTCCGTGGCGGATTTGACGCGTACCACCGTGGTCACGGGCAATTCGCGATTTTCCACCAGAAAACTTTCGCGCTGGTTCGTCGCCTGGCCGGAGGGCTTTTCCTCCCCCGACAAGACTTCTGGCGCCAGCAGCGCAATGATCAGCAAACACCACAACATCTTTTTACCATAGCATTGTCCTTCTTGGTAAATAGACGAATGTCCACCCCAGTTTATTGGCACGAAACACGGCAGTTGACAACACCTCGGAAAACAACCGTCCTCCCCCTGCCGCCCCCTGACGATGACGACTTCCCCCCAGACGATACCATTTTGCATGTTCTCGCTTGAAAAATATCCTTGGCATGTTATTGTAAGCCCGTTCTTTGAGCCATCGCAAATGAAAGTGTTTCGTGGCTGCAAAAGACTACTTCGCTTTATCGGACAATGAGACTATTCAATGACCATCGCCAAAAGCGCGCCACCGTCCTGCTATGCGTGGCGCTGCTGGCCATTTTGTCCCTGTCCTGCGCCTTCATCCTGCTGGAGCATAATCACGATTGCGTAGGGAAGGACTGTCCGATATGCCTTGCCATCCAGCAGGCGCAATCCAACCTGACCTGCCTGGGGCTAGCGGAGAATCCCCCATCGGCAAATCTGCCGCCCCCACCTGGAAAACAGATTTGCGCGGTTTCCAAACGCCCCATTGCGCTGCTTCCCGCCACCCTTATTCTATTGAAGGTGCGACAAAACAAATAGGCTTGCTCAAGACCGCCTCATGGGATGGCTGCTTGCCCTCCCCCCGTCTCCCCGACTTCCACAACGAATGTCGGGAGTGTTTTGGTCATATTCAGGAGAAAGCCTCAATGAGAATATCTCGCCTGTCTTCTGCGGCAACCGTCGCATTCCTCTGCCTGTTCGCCGCTTCCGTTTTCGCCGCTCAGCCACCTCGCCTGCGCATCATCGCCACCACGTTCCCGCTTTGCGACTGGACACGACAAATCCTTGGACAGCAGACCACTACCGTGGAACTGGTCCAAATGCAGGACAACGGCATTGACCTGCACAGTTTCCAGCCAACCGCCCGAGACCTCTCCCGTCTCGCCCAATGCGACCTGTTCCTCTATATCGGAGGGGAATCGGACACATGGGTCTCCAATGCCCTGCGCGCCCACACCAATCCCCGCCGTCAGACCCTGAATCTTCTGGAAACGCTGGGCAACACAGCACTGGAGGAGAGCCATCTGGAGGGAATGGAAAACCACGACCATCACCACGGCGAGGCCAAGCACGACCACGACCATCACCACGGCGAGGCCAAGCACGACCACGACGAGGAGCATGAACTTGACGAGCACATCTGGCTCTCGCTTCGCAGAGCCTCCCGCCTCTGTCAGGCCATTGCCGTTCAACTGGCCAGACTGGATCCCCCCCACGCCACCGAATACCAGAGCAACTGCCAGGCTTACCAGGCCAAATTACTGGCACTGGACAAACGCTATGCCAATGCCGTGCAAACAGCTCACAGAAAATACCTGCTGTTCGCCGACAGGTTTCCATTCCGCTACTTAGCGGATGATTACGGCCTGACATGCTTCGCCGCCTTCTCTGGATGTTCAGCCGAAACCGAGGCCAGTTTCAAAACCATTGCCTTCCTCGCCTCCAAAGTCGATGAACTCAGCCTCCCCGCTGTTCTTGCGCTGGAGTCGCGCCAGCACAAAATCCCCGAGACAGTCGTGCGAACAGCCAAATCCAAGGGCGTGAAAATCCTTACGGTGGATTCCCTGCAATCCGCCACCTCACGGGATGCC
>JAFRLP010000564.1 GCA_017431185.1 Victivallales bacterium
AGATTTTATGCTCAAGTCCATTGCCAGGTGTGGTGAGGATGTCAAATGCCTCGGAGAAAGTGGCTATCTTGGGCAGTTCCTGGATAAAATCGGGGGGAATGAAGGCCTTATAGTATAGGACAAAGGCATTCAGCGCCGTCTTGCAGATGCGGTTGAAACTCTGCTGGATTTGCGGAACGTCCTCGCCCTCGATTTTGGAGAAGTCCAAATGGAGGACTAGGTATTGTCCCCGCCTGTCCGTGGGGTGGTCGTGGATCCACGTGCCCGCGAAGAGCGTGTCGAATCTGTCCTGCGCGTTGATGTCGTAGTAGTATCCCAGCATGCTCAGGAGGAGGCTCTTGCCGAATCGGCGGGGGCGCAGGAAAAGCTGGTAGTGGAGTTCCTCCAGGTTCGGGATGAGGCTTGTGCGGTCAACGTAATAGCCGTTTCCATTGCGCAGGTTCGCGAAGTCGCTCACGCCGTAGGGGATGGTCTTGGGGGCCTCTGTTGTCATAGTGCGGTTCTCCTCTTGCAAGTGCCTTTGAACAAATATAATGTACCTTTTCCCTCTGTTTTTCAAGTTCCGTCGTCGTGTTTTTCAGCATTTTTTAGGGCAACGGGATTGACATTGTTGACGATTGCTGTATTTTAACTAAAATTAAGGATACTGTGCCAAATGAGGTTCATGCCTCATTACTGGACAGACGGCATTCAAGGCAAAGAGGGTGTTCCTGGCATGGAAGCAGATGATTTTGTAGTTGAAATGATGCATCAGAAGGGGCTCATCACGGATGAGCAGCTTGCCGCCGCCCAAAAGCGTCTGGAGGGGTACGGTGGAACGGTGCTGGAGCAGCTCTACGCCCTCAAGATTTGCACGGAGCAGGACGTCGTGCAGATGATGGCCTCCGAGTACGGCATGGACACCTTCAACTTTGAAACAGGCAATAGAATTCCCCAGGAGGTCATTGACATTGTGCCAGGGGATGTGGCGAAGCGCTATCGGCTGATGCCGGTTAGTCTGGCCAACAACATTCTGCGTGTCGCAATGGCCGACCCCGGTGATTTCGAGTCCTTGGACGCGGTGCGGTTCCTCTTGAAAATGGATGTCGAGGGCGTGGTTGCGCCCAAGCGTCAGGTCGAACAGGCGTTGGTCTATTACTATGGCGGCAACACGGACGCCAGCGTCGAGCAGTTCTTGCAGGACATGACGGAGGCAACCGTCGATTTGACGCAGGGGGCCACGACCGACGTGACCGGTGAGGTTTCGGCCAAGAAAGAGGAGGAGGACGACACGCCCATCATCCGTCTGGTTTCGCTGATTATTCTGGAGGCGTTCCGCACCCGCACCTCCGATATTCACGTTGAGCCGCTGGAGAAGCGCTTCCGCATTCGCTACCGCATTGACGGCGTGCTGAATGAGGTCCAGAATCCGCCCAAATATCTTCAGAACCAGATTTTGTCGCGCCTGAAGCTGATGGCGGGCATGGATTTGTCCGAGCACCGCATTCCCCAGGATGGACGCATCAAGTTCTCCGCGATGGGGCGTGACCTGGACTTGCGCGTCTCGGACATCCCGACCACCAGCGGCGAGTCCATTGTCATGCGTATTCTGGACAAGTCTGGCGTGATGCTTGGCATCTCCGAACTCGGCTTCATGCCCGACGACGAGGCCCTCATCAACAAAATCATCAAGTTCCCTGACGGGATTTTCCTGGTCACCGGACCGACTGGCTCCGGCAAGACCACCAGCCTGTACTCGTTCCTGCACGCGCTGAACCAGCCCGTCAGTAAAATCATCACCGCAGAGGACCCGGTGGAGTATGAAATGAGCGGAATCAACCAGGTGCAGATCAACCCCGATGTGCAGTTGACCTTCGCCAACGCGCTTCGCGCCATGCTTCGTCAGGCCCCGAACATCATCATGGTCGGTGAGATCCGTGATGACGAGACTGGCGAAATCGCCATCAACGCCGCGCTCACGGGGCACCTGGTCTTCAGCACCCTGCATACCAACGATGCGCCCTCGGCCATCACCCGCCTCATCAACATGGGCATCAAGCCCTTCCTCATCGCCTCCTCCCTGCGCGCCATCATGGCCCAGCGTCTGGTGCGCCGGCTCTGCAAGCACTGCTCGCAGCCGCAGCCGATCACGGATGAGGAACTGGACAAGCTCGGACTCAGGCGCGAGGATGTCAAGGATATGGTCTTCAACGTCCCCGTCGGTTGCCCCGAGTGCAAAAAAGGGTACCGTGGCCGCATGGGAATCTACGAGATTTTCGTCCTGGACGATTCCATCGAGGCCCTCATTTACGGTTTGGCGGATGCGGCGACCATTCGCAAGCGCGCCTTGGAGATAGGAATGCGGTCGCTGCGGCAGGATGGCATCCGCAAGGCCGCGGCCGCCATCACCTCCATTGCGGAGGTCATACGCCTGACAGTCGGAGACCAGAACTAACCCTCACCGACCTCAACCTATAGGGAGTCGCAATATGCCAACCATTGACATTGACGCTGATGTAAGCGTAATCTGGCATCTTCTTCTGGACAACGGGATTGCCACCGAGGAGCAGTTGGAGGACGTCTATGATGACACCCAGCGGCTGAATCGTTCCTTTACGCAGTTGCTCTTCAACTACAACATCATTTCGCAGGAGGATTTGCTCAAACTCATTGCGGACAGCCTGGGGACGACGGTCTTCACCTTCAAGGACCAGGAGATAGACCCCAGCGTCTATGACAAGTTGCCCGCCGACACGGCGCGCTTCTACGGCATCATCCCCGTGGCCTACGACCAGGACACCAACGAATTGACCCTGGTCGCCAAGGAGCCTTTGCAGACCGCGTTGACGGACGAGTTGCCCTTCATCCTCGGTTTCCAGACCCGCATTCTGGTCGGCTGGCCGGCCGAAGTTGACCAGCAGATGGACACCATCTACCCTGAAAAGCAGAGTTCCGTCGATGACGTCATCGGGGAGTTGGCGAAAATGCATGAGGGCGGGGATTTGGATGACGCCAGCGAGGAAGACCTCACCAAGGCGGCAAACGAGGCCCCCATTGTCCGCTTCGTCAACCTCATCCTGCAGCAGGCCATCAAGGACAAGGCCTCCGATATCCATTTCGAGCCGTTTTCGGACGAATTCCGCATCCGCTACCGCATTGACGGTTCGCTGTTCGAGATGGCTCCGCCGCCGCAGCATCTGGCCGTGCCGGTCATCTCCCGCATCAAGGTCATCAGCGGTCTGAATATCGCCGAACGGCGGCATCCCCAGGATGGACGTATCGAGTTGCGGATCAACCGCAAGCCCGTTGACCTGCGTGTTTCGACCCTGCCCACCCGTTACGGCGAAAGCGTGGTGCTGCGAATCCTGGACAGGACGGTGGTTGACCTGAATCTGGACAACCTGGGCATGAGCGAATACATCGTCACGAACATCAGAAGGCTGGTGACCCGTCCCAACGGCATTGTGGTGGTGACGGGGCCGACCGGCTCCGGCAAGACGACCACGCTGTACTCCGCCCTGAAGGAAATCAATACGGTGGAGGACAAGCTGCTCACCGCGGAGGACCCCGTGGAGTACGACATCGAGGGCATCATGCAGGTGCCCATCAAGGAGTCGGTCGGCATGACCTTCGCGTCGGCTCTGCGCGCCTTCCTGCGGCAGGACCCAGACCGCATCATGGTCGGCGAGATCCGTGACGGCGAGACGGCCGCCATGGCCGTGCAGGCTTCCCTGACCGGACACTTTGTGCTTTCCACGCTCCACACCAACGATGCTGCTGGCGCCGTCACCCGACTGATTGACATGGGCGTGGAGCCCTTCCTCATCTCCTCGACTCTGGTCGGTGTGCTGGCTCAGCGCCTTATCCGCCGTGTCTGCACCAAATGCAAGGAGGCCTACGAGCCAACGGATCTGGAGTTGGAGCAATTGGGGATGACTCGTGAGGAGCTGGCTGGGCGACCGTTCTACAAGGGGCGTGGCTGTGACCGCTGCAACAATTCCGGGTACAAAGGACGTGTCGGTATCTTCGAGTTGCTGTTGGTTTCGCCGGCCATCCAGCAGTTGGTCAACAAGCGCGAGACCACGCAGAACATCAAGCTGCAGGCTGAAAAGGAGGGAATGACCAGTTTGCGGCGTGATGGCATTTCCCACATTTTGGAGGGCATCACCACGGTGCGGGAAGTCCTCCAGTACACCTTCTAACCCAATCAGGAGTTGACGAGATGCCGATTGTTGAAATGTCCGAGTTGCTGGAGCTGGTGCTCCAGGAGGGTGCGAGTGACTTGCACATTCCGTGCTATTCCCCGCCGGTTCTGCGTTTGCATGGTGAAATGACTCCCTTGGATCTGCCGCCTTTGGGGCCGGAGGACACGGAGTATCTGATGAAGTCCATCACCTCCGAGGCGAATCAGCAGAAACTCCAGCAGGATGGCTCGGCTGACTTCGGTTTCGCCTTTGGCGACAAGGCTCGTTTTCGCGTGTCGGTGTTCAAGGCGAAGGGCGCGATCGCGATGGTGCTGCGTACCATTTCCAACGACCTGCTGACCTTGGAGCA
>JAFRLP010000565.1 GCA_017431185.1 Victivallales bacterium
ACAGGCGGATTTCCACGCCCTTCTGCTTGGCTACTTTGTTCACGCCTGGCATCGCCCGTACATGGAAGCCCAGAATGACCGCCTGGGAGGCCGCCGCCAGGATGATGTCGTTCTCCGTCACTTCGCCGACCCCGCCATGGATGACGTTCACGCTTACACGCTCGCTCTTGATTTTGGCGATGGAGTCCTGGATGGCCTCCAGGGAGCCGCGCACATCGGTTTTGATGATGAGCTTGAGCGTGGGCTTCTCCTTCTGCTCCAACTGCGCGAACAGGTTGTCCAGGGAGGCCAGCCTGTCAGGCACCTCCGTCGCCTGGCGAGCCTCGGCGGCAACCGCCTCCGCCTGTTCGCGCGCCTCACGCTCGTTCTCGCAGACGACAATCTTGTCACCCGCCTCGGGAACCCCCGACAGCCCCATGATTTTGACAGGGGTGGAGGGCAGGGCCTTGGCGACGCGCCGCCCCTGGGAGTCTATCAGAGCCTTGACTTTGCCGTAGCATTGCCCGCAGAGCAGGTAATCACCGATGCGCAGGGTGCCGTTTTTGACGATGATGCTGGCGGTCGGACCCATGCCAGTCTCCATCTGCGCCTCGATGACCAGTCCCTCGAATGGGGCGCCCGGATCGGCCTTGAGTTCCAGCATTTCCGCCTCCAGCAGGATGCGGTCCAGCAGGTCATTGATGCCCTGGCCAGTCTTGCCCGAAACGGGAACCACGGCCACTTCACCGCCGTAGTCTTCAGGCAAAATCCCGTTGGCCTGAAGACCGCGATGCACCTTGTCGGGATTGGCCCCCGGCAAGTCCATCTTGTTCATGGCCACAATGATGGGGACCTTGGCGGCCTGCGCATGATGGATGGCCTCGATGGTCTGCGGCATGATGCCGTCATCCGCCGCCACCACCAGCACGGCGATATCCGTTGCGTTCGCGCCGCGCGCCCGCATGGCGGTGAAGGCCTCGTGTCCAGGCGTGTCCAGGAAGGTGATGGTCTGCTTGCCGACCTGCGCCACGCTGGCGCCGATGGCCTGCGTGATGCCGCCCGCCTCGCCCTGCGCCACCTTGGTCTTGCGGATGTAGTCCTGGATGGTCGTCTTGCCGTGGTCAACGTGTCCCATGAAGACCACCACGGGGGGACGCGGCACCAGGTGAGCCTGGCGCGTCCCGCCGTCCTCCTCCTTCTGCGTCTCACGCGCCTGCTGCTTGTCACGGCGAATGCGCACGAATTTGACCCCGTACATGTCGCAGACTTTGCTGACCATCTCCTCGTCCAGAGCCTGGTTGATGGCGGCAAAGACGTTCATCGACATCAGGCGGAAAATCAGTTCATTTGGCTTGATGCCCAGTCCATCCGCCAAATCGCGTACCGTGACGGGGCTTTTCAGATGGAGTTCCTTCAAGTCCGTGGAGATCTTGGGGGCCGGCATGGTGGGGGCCGCCGCCATAGGTTTCACGGCGGGCTTGGCCTTTGTCTCCGCCGCCGCCTCCGTCTTGGCGGGGGGGGCGGTCGGGGTGGCCGCCGCAGTCGCCTTCTGCTTCTTCTTCTCGCGTTCGGAGATGATTAGGTCCCGAATCATATTCGCCACCTCCGCTTCCAGATTGCTGGAGTGGCTTTTGACCTGATACCCCTCTTTTTCCAGAAGAACCAACAATTCCTTGTTGCTCAGACCCAGTTCTCTGGCTAGGTCATACACTCGCACTTTGTCATTCATCGGCATGATGGTCTCCTTGGTTATTATCCTGATTGATAATGGAATCAAACTATTATGTTCCGGCGGCCAAAGAATTGACCGCCGACACGCCAGGTCAACGCGCTTGTTCCATCCTTTCAATCAGGCGACCGTCAGCCGACTCACCTCCGGACCTTAACGTGAAAAGATGGTATGGAACGCAGAGCGCGACATGGCTACTGGCCGAGAGCCGCCTTGGCGGCCGCAATGACCGCCAACGCCTTGGATTCATCAAAGCCAGGCAGTGTCGCCAGGTCATTGATTTCGACATCGGGCGCGGCAATCCCTTCCAGGCTGACAAAGCCATGATGGACAAGGGTTTCCGCCGCTTCGTTGCCAATCCCCTCCACGGCGCTGAGCACCTCGATGGCGCGCCGTTTCTGGGCTGCAAAACTCTCTTCGGGGGTTTCGGGAGTGGCTGTCTTCTCGATATCGACCTTCCAGCCTGTCAGCCAGGTGGCCAGACGTGCATTCTGCCCCTTCTTGCCAATGGCCAGGGAAAGCTGGTCTTCGGACACCAGGACCTTCACCGTGTGGCTCGCCTCGTCCACCGAGATGCTTTGCAGTTTTGCTGGCTTGAGGGCGTTGCTCACGTAGGTGGCGATGTTGTCGCTCCATTCGATGATATCGACTTTCTCCCCGCTCAATTCGCGGACAATGGTGCGCACACGGGTGCCGCGCAGGCCGATGCACGCGCCGGACGGGTCAATCCGTGAATCCTTGGAGGCCACCGCAATCTTGGAACGGGAACCCGCCTCACGCGCAATGCCCTTGATTTCCACCAGGCCATCGGAGATTTCGGTCACCTCACGCTCAAAGAGCCGACGCACAAAGTCAGGGGAGGCCCGGGAAACCAGGAGGGCGGGGCCTGGCTTGTCCCCGTTGTTGATTTCGGTGAGCAGGGCGGTCACCACGTCCCCGGTCTCGAAGTCTTCGCGGGGAATGCGGTCTTCGCGGCGGAGCAGTCCGTCCGCCTGGCCAAAATTGATGAGCACGCCATCCCTGTCCACGCGGCGGACTTCGCCCGTGATGAGTTGGTTGAGCTGCTCCTTGAACTGTTCGCTGATGTTGCGCTTCTCCGCCTGCCGGATGCCCTGGATGATGGTGTTTCTGGCATGTTGCGCGGCGATGCGCCCAAAGTTGACGGGAGTGACTTCCCATTCCACTTCCTGGCCAGCCACGACGTCCGGGTACTTGGCACGCGCGTCCCGCAGGGAGATTTCACTGGTCGGGTCTGTAACCTTCTCCGCCACAATGAGTTTGGAGATGCATGTGATGCGCAGGGTCTTGGGATCGACCTGTACGCGCATCTCGCGGGATTGCGCCACCGCCTTCTTGGCGGCGTTGAGCAACGAGTCCTCCAGTAGTTTCACAAGTGACTCCCGGTCTATTCCGCGGGTCAGTTCGAGTTCCTCCAGTCTGCTCGAAAGTTCATTGTTCATGATTGCACCGCCTTGTGAATGTAGTCTTTAG
>JAFRLP010000566.1 GCA_017431185.1 Victivallales bacterium
GACCACGACCGCCTACACGTCCCCAAGCTTACCGTGGACCAACACACCACCTGGCGGTGAAGCCCGTGACGCACGATTATCGCAATTCTCGAAACAATGCACTAACAAGGAAGGAGTTGGGAAAGCCATACCACAGCAATAACACGAGCCAATAAAACCGGGCTCTTCCAAAATCCAATTTCAATCCAAGGAGAACAAAATGGAAAACTTCATCTACGAGACCCCAACCAAAATCTATTTCGGCAAAGACGAAGAGCTCAAAATCGGGAAGCTTATCAAGGAGTTCCATCCAAAGAAAGTGCTGCTCCACTATGGCGGCCAGTCCGCACAGGCAAGCGGTCTTCTGGACCGCGTACGCCGATGCCTCTCGGATGAAGGAATCGCTTTTGTGGAACTTGGCGGCGTTGTCGCCAATCCCGAGCTAGGGCTGGTGCGCAAAGGCATTGAACTATGCAGACGCGAGGGGGTGGATTTCGTGCTGGCCGTCGGCGGCGGCTCCGTCCTGGATTCGTCAAAGGACATCGCCAACGGCGTCGCCAACCCCGAAGTGGATGTCTGGGACTTCTCGCTCGGCAAGGCGACCCCCAAGCGCACCCTGAGAAAAGGCACCATCCTCACGTTGGCGGCCGCCGGCTCCGAAATGTCCAACTCCTGCGTCATCACCAACATGGAGACCAGGGAGAAGCGTGGCTACGGATGCAGCTGCAACCGAATGGACTTCGCCATCGAGAACCCGGAACTCACCTTCACCGTGAACGCCTACCAGACCGCCTGCGGCATCGTCGATATCGCCATGCACACCATCGAACGATATTTCTGTCCGGGAAATGACACGACGCTGACCGATGCGCTGGCCGAGGGCCTCGTCAAGACCGTCTTTTCGGTGGGGCTCGACTGCCTGAAGAATCCTCGCGACTACGCGGCCAGGGCCAACATGATGTGGGCTTCATCGCTCGCCCACAACGGACTGACGCAATGCGGCAGGGACACGCAACTGGTCGTGCATCAGCTGGAACATGAAGTGTCGGGGCTGTATCCGAAGGTGGCCCACGGTGCCGGCCTTGCCGCCCTCTGGTGCAGCTGGGCACGCTATGTTTACAAGGCGAATATCATGCGCTGGCTCCAGTATGCGTCGAGAGTATGGAACGTTGACATCGACTTCGGCCATCCCGCACGTACTGTTGAAAAGGCAATCGACATGCAGGAGGCGTATTACGCCCAAATCGGGATGCCGATTGGTCTGCGCACTTTAGGGGTGAAGCAGGAGGACCTGGAGCCAATGGCCCTGGCCTGCTCCAGAAACAAGACCCGCACCCTCAAAGGCGACATGCCGCTGGGATATGACGAGATTCTCGATGTCTTCAAGATGGCATACAATCGATGACGGCATCTTGGGAAGGCTGCCGACGGCGAGGTGCCGTCGGCACACTCCTTATCCACCCAAAAATGGCAAGTTGTCGATACAATTCCTTAAAAAAAGGTGGGCGGATGGCTGTCCATGATAAGCGCTATGTCAGTTGAAAGGAAAGCGATTGGGCAATGAGTTTAGGCTGTGAAATCTAACGGCCGCCTTAGAGCCAGAGCGGTGTGTTCTTCGTCGTCATTTCATCTCAACCTACTGGGAATATGCAGTTACTAATATTAGCATTACGTCGGGACGGTTAAATAATAGAATGGATTGAAATCATTGCATTGTAGCAAGTAGAAGGCTGAATATCAAGTGATTCAAAGAGAACCCCTTACAAATATCAGAATGATTAAACGCCACACCGATTTTTGGATGATTCCGAGGCTAAATTCGGCCATAGTACAATTATGAGTGCCGTCACAGTCCCACAAAGCCCCCATGAGAAAGGTGAGATGTTGAGACGATTTTGGTCGAAATTTACCGTCTCAATGGATTTCAGGGGCATTCCAACAAGTAGTTTTGGGGTGGGAAACAACCTCGGAATACGAAAAA
>JAFRLP010000567.1 GCA_017431185.1 Victivallales bacterium
AAAGAAATTATTTCTGTGAATATAATGTCATTTGAAAGAAATTCTAAAAAAATCAATTAAAACCACTCTACAAGTTTGAAAAGGCATCTCTGTAAGATATATTACACGACATTCCCCCAAAAAGCAAGGAGTGTCGCAATGGGAACAAAAGATTTGGCGTGGAAGAACTTTCTGGAACACGATGAGATTGTGAAAGGATTGCTGGAACTGGCGGTGGAGCCTGCGCAGGATCAATTTCAGGAACTGACCTTGCGCAGGATGCCAACCCACGAGGCACTTTTCGAGAAGGATGGGCACCAAAGACAAAAGGCGGTGGGACGCGAAAGGGACGGATGCTGGAGGATGTCATGGCGGCAGCCGAACGGGCAGCGGGCGCAGGCCATTCTGGGCATTGAGGTGCAGTCGGGGATAGACCCGTCCATGGCCGTCCGCGTGGCGGTGGCGGATGTCATGAACTACAATGCGCAGGCTGAGGCAAAAGTAATGGAAGCGAAGATAGAAAGCCAGGAGGAGATGCGCGATTTTCTGTATCCCGCGCTTCCTGAGAAGCCTTTGGAACTGGTAGTCACCCTGGTCATCTATACGGGGAAACAGGCATGGGACGCCCGCTGTTCACTGCGGCAGATGGTGGATGTTCCCCAGCCGTTCACGCTGGATGACGTTCCTGGTTTTCAGTTCAGGCTTCTGGATCTGCGGCGCATCCCCGAAAAAAAACTGGTCAACGGCGAGAAAAATTCCAGAAGTGTGATAAAGTATCTGAAGGTACACGAGGACAAGGAGGCGTTGCGTCGGCTGGTGAAGAGCGATGAGGATTACCAGGTGGTTCTGGTTGACACGGCAAGGGTCATTCAGGCTGTCACGGGCGCCCAATTTAAGATTCCCAACAACGAGGAGTACATGAACATGTGCAAAGCAGAACAGGATTTGTGTGATGAGGCCGCCAGGCTTGGCGAGGCGAGAGGCGAGGAACGGGGCATCCAACAGGGGATTCGGGTCTATGTGTCCAAACTAAGGCAACTTGGCGTTGCCGAGAAGGATATCCTGGCTGGCCTTTCCGAGGATTTTCATCTTTCCCTCGACAAGGCTTTGGAATACCTCCGATGAAATGCTCGGGAGAAAATATACGCAAGGCTGTTTTCGCCTGGGCAAAGGCAGAAGCCATAGACGAAACTGTACGCAAACACCGAGTAGGCAATGACACGGTCGCCTGGCTTGCCAATATGGTGAAATAGTGATAAGCGGGGCGTACAACTTCGCCAGCAAGAAGTTAGAGTAGAGGGACAGACATCAATGATGCATTGGGCAATCTTCTCAATCGCCCCCTATTGGACCTCACCCTTTTTCATGTTGGCTGTCCACAGCCTCCAGCACCTGCTTGTCGGCGAGGGACATGGAGCCCTCGACGCGCCCGTCGTCCAGGTCATTGACGGCGGTTCGCGCCTTTAGGTCGCGGAAAAGCTGGAGCAGTCCGCATACCCCGCCGACGCCAAACCATATAGAAGAGACCAATGTGACCGCGCCGAAAATCACGAAGTTGACAATGACGAAGTACCAGCTCCAGTATTTTATCGGCCATGGGGTGATGGCATTCCAGATGACCGTGCCGAGGAACCTCAGGCAGAAGCCATAGACGAAACTGTACGCGAACATCGAGTAGGCGATGGCGCGGTCGCCTTTGCTGTATTCTGGCGTGATGCCGATGATCATCCTGAAGACGTTCCTGAGCGACCATTCCAGTTTCAGTTCGCGCTTCCCGTCCAGGCTGTATTTTCCGCGGTGGAGCATTCGCTCCAGATTGAACGGCTCTCTTCTGGTCAAAAGTGAGACAACGATGTACAGGGTGAAAGTCAGCAGGGAGAGGAAGAAGGCGAATTCAACGGAGTTGACGGGACACTTGACGGCGTTCATCTTCCAGGTGATATAGTCACCGAAGGGCGCCGAGAGCGTCCGCAGTGCCCTGTCGCAGGCTCCGACGAGGGAGTGCTTGGCGAGGAAGGGATAGACGAGGTTGGTGAAGACCAGATTAGACTGCTCACTCGCAATGGGTGAAAGCTGGTATGAGGCTGAATAAATATGCCTGAACTACCGGAAGTCCAAACCGTTCTT
>JAFRLP010000568.1 GCA_017431185.1 Victivallales bacterium
GATTCCGAATCCCGTCACCCGCCAATACAACTACGAGAAAATGCTGACCATGTACAACGACACCCTTCAGGGCAGGGCGAAGTACCTGGGCATTCTCATGGGGGCGACTCCGCAGGCGATTGAGGACAAGCGGCGCGGAATATACAGTTACGAGGCACTGCGCTCACGCCTGGCCGAAGGCAGGTTCTCCCGTCCTGGCGCACGGGACCTTCTTGCCCCCGTCATCCGCCTGGAGCCGCTGACGGCGGAGGAGATGCTGGTGCTCTGCGAAAAACTCTCCGAAATGCACGCCTCGCTCTATGGGCATGGACGCAAGCCAACGACCGAGGAACTCGTCTCCTTCCTGAAAATCGAGTACGGGCGCATCGGGGCTGACCAGAACATCACGCCGCGGGAGGTCATCAGGGATTTCATTGAACTGATGGATTTGCTCTACCAGAACCCCGCCATGAACATTGCCGAAACGCTGGCCTCCAATGACTTCGCCTACGCCAAGTCGGAGGCTGTCGCCGATGAGGCGAAGCCCGCCTTCGCGGAGTTCACCATCTGAGAGCCGCGCACATGGATGTCTTTCGCAGATACGCCCCGTTTATCCAGGACTTCATCTACCGCTCCGGCTGGCAGTGCCTCCGAGGCGTCCAGAACGCCGCGGGGGAGGCGATTTTCGGCACGGAGGAGAATGTCCTGCTGACCGCCTCCACCGCCTCGGGCAAGACCGAGGCCGCGTTTTTCCCGATACTGACCCTGCTGGATGAGAGGCCGCCGCTCAGCGTCGGCGCGCTCTACATCGCCCCGCTGAAGGCCCTGATCAATGACCAGTTTGGCAGGCTGGAGGAACTTTGCGGGGAGGCGGGCATTCCCGTCACCCGATGGCACGGCGATGTCCCGCAGTCGCGGAAGCGCCGTCTGCTGCGCAAGCCGTCGGGCATTCTGCAAATCACCCCTGAGTCGCTGGAGGCGATGCTGCTCAACAAGCACGGCGAGGTCCCGTCCCTGTTCAGCGACCTGCGTTTTGTCGTCATAGACGAAATCCATTCGCTCCTGCGCGGAGACCGGGGCGGGCAGACGTTCTGCCTGATTGAACGTCTCTGCCGTCTTGCGGACTGCGCTCCGCGGCGCATTGGACTCTCCGCCACGTTGGGAAATCCAGAGGAGGCGGGACGTTTTCTGGCGGCGGGCAGCGGACGCGGCACCGTTGTCCCCAGGATTGACGGCGGAAAGGAGGTCTGGCGCATCTCCATGGAGCATTTCTTCACTGCGGCGCCGCAGGCGGATGAGGGCGGGCAACCCGCCGTGGGAAGTCCGCCGCTGGAGCAGGCGACCGACACTGTGCCGAAGGCGGCGGACCCAGGCATCGGCTTCATCTTCGAGCACACGCGTGGGAAGAAATGCCTTGTGTTCACCAATTCACGGGAGGAGTGCGAGACGGTATGCCAGAGCCTGCGCCAGTACTGCGAGGTGAACCATGAACCCGAAAGGTTTCTCATTCACCACGGCAACCTCTCCGCTTCCTTCCGCGAAAGCGCCGAGGCGGAGATGAAGGACGATGGCTCGCTCAACTCCATCTGCGCAACCGCCACTCTGGAACTGGGCATTGACATCGGACGGCTGGAAAGGGCATTCCAGATTGACGCGCCGTTCACCGTCTCGGGGTTTCTGCAGCGCATGGGCAGGACGGGGCGTCGCGGCTCGCCTGCCGAAATGTGGTTTGTCATGCGGGAGGAGCATCCGGAGGCGCGCGCGATGTTCCCCGATTTGATTCCCTGGTATCTTGTTCAGGGCATTGCCCTGGTGCAGCTCTATGTCGAGGAACGTTTTGTCGAACCTCCCAAGACCGACCGCCTGCCGTTCAGCCTTCTCTATCACCAGACGATGAGCACGCTTGCCTCATGCGGTGAGATGACCCCAGCCGAACTGGCCTCCAGAGTGCTGACGCTCTCCTGTTTCCATAGAATCACCCAGGAGGATTTCCGCATCCTGCTGAGGCATCTACTCTCGATGGACCACATCAACCAGACGGAGAATGGCGGACTCATTGTCGGTCTGACTGGCGAGCGTGTCGTGTGCAACCATAAGTTCTACGCGGTTTTTCAGGAGAACGTCGAATACACGGTCCATTCGGGGGCCGAGGAACTGGGCACCATTGTCAAGCCACCGCCCATAGGCGACAAAATCGCGATCGCGGGCCGAGTGTGGGTGGTGGAGGAGGTTGACCACCAGAGACGGGAGCTTTACTGCACGCTGGTGAAGGGAAACATCCCCGCCTATTTCGGCGATGTGGCTGGCGACATCCACACGCGGATACTGGAGCGGATGCATCATGTGCTTGCCGAACAGAAGAACTACCCGTACCTGATGCAGCGCGCCGCATGCCGACTGCGGGACGCGCGGGAGACTTTCAGGAAATCAGGCATGGAGGCGCATCCGCTGCTGAATCTGGGCGGCAGGATGTGGGTGCTTTTCCCATGGCTGGGGAGTTATGCTTTTCTGGCTCTGGAGCGTTTCCTGAAAGTCCGTTGCGCCGAGCGGCTGGGACTCAAGGGCCTGAGCCCCTCCAGACCATATTACATGCAATTCACGATGCAGGTGGGGGAAAACGAGTTCTATGCCATTGTGGCAGAGGAGGCCGCCAGGGAGTTCGACCCGCTTGAATTGGTCTATCCCAACGAAAACCCTGTCTTCGAGAAGTACGCCGAGTTTGTCCCCGAGGAACTGGTTCGCAAGGGCTTTGCCTACGGCATCCTGGACATCCGGGGAATGAAAGACAGGGTCATGGAATGGTCGCGTTTCAAACGATGAGGTTCCGACTGGAAAAGTCGGGAAAAGATGGTATTTTATCTCCAGGCCAATGTCATATTGACATGAACGCCATTTGACGGTTGGCATGAACATTCCGAATGAATAGTGGGAGCATTGAATGAAAATCACAGATGACATCAGGTACATCGGCGTGAATGACCATGACGTTGACCTTTTCGAGGGGCAGTATGTCGTCCCAAACGGCATGGCGTACAATTCATACGCCATCATTGATGACAAGACCGCCGTCATGGACACCGTTGACGCTCGTTTCCTCCATGAATGGCTTGACAAAATCCAGGAGGCCCTCGGGAACCGCAAGCCCGACTATCTCATCATCCAGCACATGGAGCCTGACCACTCCGCGAACATCGCCAACTTCATGTCCCTTTTCAAGGACACCACCATCGTCTCCTCCGCCAAGGCGTTCGCCATGATGCAGAACTTCTTCGGGACGGACTACGCGGACCGCCGCATCGTCGTCGGCGAAGGCGACACGCTCTGCCTCGGCAAGCACACCCTCACGTTTGTGGCGGCCCCGATGGTTCACTGGCCTGAGGTCATCGTCACCTACGACTCGCAGGACAAGGTGCTGTTCTCGGCGGATGGTTTCGGCAAGTTCGGAGCCTTGGACGTGGAGGAGGATTGGGCCTGCGAGGCGCGGAGATACTACATCGGCATTGTCGGCAAGTACGGCGCACAGGTTCAGGCCCTGCTCAAAAAGGCGGCCACCCTGGACATCCAGACCATCTGCCCGACTCATGGCCCCGTGCTGACGGAGAATCTCGGCTACTACCTCAACCTCTATAACCTCTGGTCGTCCTACACGCCTGAAAGCGACGGAGTCGTCATCGCCTACACCTCGGTTTACGGCCACACGAAGGCCGCCGTGGAGATTCTGGAGGAGAAGCTCAAGGCTGCGGGCTGCCCGAAGGTCGCCGTCCACGACCTGGCGCGGGGAGACATGGCGGAGGCGGTGGAGGATGCGTTCCGCTACGGAAAAATCGTGCTTGCCACGACCACCTACAACGCCGAAATCTTTCCCTTCATGCACACCTTCATCGAGCATCTGGTCGAGCGCAACTACCAGAACCGCACGGTCGCCCTCATCGAGAACGGCAGTTGGGCCCCTCTGGCGGCGAAGGTCATGCGCGGATTGCTTGAGAAATGCAAGAACATAACGTTTGCGGCGAACACCGTCCACATCAAGTCCGCGCTCAATGACGAGAGCAGGGGGCAATTGGACAAACTGGCGGATGAACTTTGCCAGGAGTACATAGCCAAGCAGGAGAAGACCGCCAACAAGAACGACCTTACGGCGCTGTTCAACATCGGGTATGGCCTCTACGTCGTCACCAGCAATGACGGCAAGAAGGACAACGGCCTCATCGTCAACACCGTGTCGCAGGTGACGAATACGCCGAACCGCATCGCCGTCACCATCAACAAGCAGAACTACTCCCACTACATCATCAAGCAGACGGGCAAGATGAACCTCAACTGCCTTTCGGAGGAGGCCACGTTTGCGGTGTTCGAGAGGTTTGGTTTCCAGAGCGGACGGAACACGGACAAGTTCCAGGGCGAGGAGTCGCTCCGCTCCGACAACGGACTCGTCTTCCTCTCGAAGAACATCAACTCCTTCATGTCCCTGAAGGTGGAGCAGTACGTTGACCTTGGCACACACGGCATGTTCATCTGCAGCATCACCGAGGCGCGAGTCATCTCCAAGGTTCCGACGATGACCTACACCTTCTATCAGAACAAAGTCAAGCCCAAGCCCGCCACCGCAGGCAAGAAGGGCTTTGTCTGCAAGGTCTGCGGATACGTCTATGAAGGAGACGAACTGCCCGAGGACTTCGTTTGCCCGCTCTGCAAGCATGGCGCGGCGGACTTCGAGCCCATCGCATAGAATGTAGGACCCCAGCCAAGACAAGTTGTCAAGGCTGGTTGTTCTGGTGATGCGGTTGATATGCCGCGAAGCGCGGCGGAGCGTTACGGCGCATATTTGTCGCCGACGCCCCGCCCGCCGCCTTGTTCACCGCGCAAACATGCACTCACCGCCCGCGCGGCTATAAACGATGGGTGGCTTGCCGATGGACGTTCGCGGCTTCTTCGGCGTGGTTCAATATCAAGGAGCGAGGGATTCCCGAAGTCCGTCGTGATGAGCCAGCAAGCAATATCAGCTCGTCTGTATGGTTGCTCAGGAGAGCGCCAGCACCATAACTCCAATGATAATCAACGCCAGAGCCAGAGCCTTGTCCTTCACGTTTCGGTCGTGGAAAAACCAGCAGCCGAATGCAAAGGAGACGACGCAGTTGCTCCGACGAACCAGCGACAGGATTGAAATCTGCCTTCCTGGGACACTCAGTGCGTAGAAATAAAGCCAGTCGGCGACAATCAGCAGGATCCCTGTGACCACGATTGTCCAGCGCCATTCAAAACGGCGGGCCTCCATCTTCCCGAGACTGGTCACCAGCAGTGCCGCGCCGATTACCACCACCAGATTGACGGAGAACCAAAACTGCAAAGTCGTCCGCGGAATCATGATAATTCCCAGCAGATATTTGTCATAGAGCGCGGATGCGGCCCCCAGTAGTGTGCCGAGCATCAGCAGAATGACTCCACGATGCCGAAGCGTGATGCCCTCCAGCTTGCCCAGTTCCGAGAAGCGGTAGTATCCTGCCAAAACCGTCGCCATGCCCACTGCCTGGATGAGCGTCGGCCATTCCCGATAAATCAGCAGGGCGCCCATCAGTGTCCACAGGGGAGAACTTGCCCGAACAGGCCCGGCAAGCGAAATCGGCAAATCTCGCATGGAGTAATACACACACCACCAGCTTCCCGCAACCAATGCCGATTTGAGGGCAATCAGAAGCCACGTGGGGAAGTCGCACTTTGCATAGGCAAGGAAATTGCCCATCGCCAGTGTGACCACAAGATAGAATGCGGAGCCAGAGAAAGTCGCGAGAAAAAGCACTGGCGTCACCGCGTTATCGCGCACCGCGTGCTTTTTGCAGATGTCATAGAAGCCAAGGGCAAGCGAGGAAAAAAGAATCGGCATCACCCAATTGGAAAGTGATGCCATGGGAGTATCCAAATCGGTCGGCATGGGAAAAGGCAAGGTTGGTTGGCACTGGATAATATACTCCAGCTGATTGGGAAAAACAAGAGGAAAAATCAAGCAAATCAAGCATTATATTCAAACGCTGTTGAAAAATGACTCAAACCAATTATAGCATTGCGTTCTAAATCCAAATTGCCTTGGACTGGAATTGACTTTTGACAGTCACTTTTAAGCGTTTTTCCTTGACAAGTTTTTTTTCGGTCGTCGTCCATCAGCTCAACCTTCCACAAGGCTCACACATCACATGAAGACAAAGAAACTGCTGATAGCCTTATCCATTGCCGCAACATTGTGCTTCGCCACCGGCACCCGCGCCGATAATGACATTGACCTGCCTATCAACGGCGACTTTCGCGGCGCCCCGTCTGGATACTCTCCCGCCCCAGGATGGACTTTGACGGCGGACGGAGGAAACGCGCGTATCCTGCCCACCCACGACCGAGATGAGTTCTGCCTGGAACTGACGGCTGCGCCTAATCGCCCTCAATCCGTTCTCTCCAATCTGCATCCATACGCCAGAAACACTCTCAAGCTCGAATTGAAAATACGCGGCACTGGAACTGCCGCCATCGGCTATGAGGCGTTCGAGTCGTCTGGAAAGCGTCTTGTCGCCGCCGACCGTCAACTTGTCAGCCTTTCCAACTTTGAACAGAAGGTGAAGCATTATTTCCGTCTGAGTGTTCCAGCGGCATTCATCCGCATTCGGCTGACTGCTGAGCCAGGCTCCAATGCGCTATTCCGCGATGTTGACGCAGAACTCGAGGGCCACGCCATGCCCATTGCTCCTCCACCCGCCGCGTCGGGAGCCATCATGGCTCCTCCGCCAGCCACGCCTGGAACAGTTGTTGCTCCCCCGCCGCC
>JAFRLP010000569.1 GCA_017431185.1 Victivallales bacterium
AGAGGAGGGGCCGCGCGGAGCGCGCCCTGCCCACCCGCACCATGAAACCAAGCGCGAGTGGCGGGCTTGGCTGACCGCGCTCCGCGCGGTCTGTATCACCCGCCAAGGGATTCCCAAAACTTGTCAAGACTTGACGGGTGAAATCTTGCTTTTGCCTGAAAAGCGGTTATATTGTGGTGAACGAAAAAACAAAAACCAGGACAAGCGGACACCATGCCCAATGCACCGGACCTGACGCCGGCGATGCGTCAGTATGTGGAGGCACACAAGGGCCTTCCCGACAAGACCATCCTGTTTTTCAGGATGGGCGATTTCTACGAACTGTTCTTCGAGGACGCCAAACTGGCGGCCCCGATGATGGATATCGTGCTGACGAAACGCGCAGGGGCCCCACTGTGCGGCGTGCCCTACCATGCGCTCAAAACCTACGTGGCCATAGTGCTCAACGCGGGCTACAAGGTCGCCATCGCCGAGCAGTTGGAGGACCCGAAACTGGCCAAGGGCATCGTCAAACGGGACGTCACCCAGATCATCACCCCCGGCACCTTGCTGGAGGACACCTTGCTCCAATCCGGACAGAGCAATTTCCTGACCTCGCTATGCCCTGGCCCGCGCGACCTCTTCGGACTGGCGGTCATGGATTTATCGACGGGTGACTTCCGCGTCACCGAACTGACTGGCCTGGCCGCCCTGGAGACGGAGTTCAACCGCCTGGAGCCCGCCGAGTGCCTGGCGCCCGACTCCGCCCACCGCCAGTGGACAGCCACCGGCTTCCCGCCCGCCCCGCAGCAAATGCTCTGGACTCCTGCGGACGACTGGACTTTTGACCTCGAAATCGCCCGCGACAACCTCTGCCGTCTCTTCGGCGTGGCCTCGCTCGACGGGTTCGGCTGCCGTGGCCTGACCGTCGCCGTCCAGGCTGCCGGCGCGCTGTTCCACTATGTCTCCAACAACCTGCGGCGGGATGTCACGCACGTCACCAGCCTCCAGTGCTACAACACGGGCGACTGCCTGACGATTGACCGCATTTCTCAACGCAACCTGGAACTGGTCGAACCCATCTTCGCCGACGGCAAGGGCAACACGCTCATCTCCGTGCTTGACCACACCATCACGCCGATGGGAGCCAGACTGCTCCGCGAGTGGATACTGCGTCCGCTGCGCTCCAAACCGCTCATCGAGTCGCGCCTGGACGCCGTGCAGGAACTGGTGCAGGGACAGATGACCCTGTGCGAAATACGCGAACTGCTGGGGCGTGTGCGCGACCTGGAAAGGGTCATCGCCCGACTCAATCTGGGCACGGCCAACGCCCGCGACCTCACTGTCCTGTCAGCGGGGCTTGCGGAGATTCCAGGGTTGCGTTCCGTCATCGCCACCCTGACCGCATCGCCCTTTGCATCGCTGGCCGGACAACTCAGGGATTTGCCCGAGGTCACTGGCCTGATTGACCGTGCCATCGTTGACGAGCCTCCGCTCGCCATCAAGGAGGGCGGTCTCATCCGGACCGGCTACAACGCCTCCCTGGATGAACTGCGCCGTGCCTCCACCGAGGGCAAGGACTGGATTGCCCAATACCAGTCCCGCGAAGTGGAACGCACTGGCATCAAAAGCCTGAAGGTGCGCTACACCAAGGTGTTCGGCTATTTCATCGAAGTCACCAACGCCTTCCTCGACAAAGTGCCCGCCGACTACATGCGCAAGCAGACCCTGGTCGGCGCCGAGCGCTTCATCACCCCGGAACTCAAGGAAATCGAGGACAAAGTGATTGGGGCGGACGAAAAGTCCATGGCCCTGGAGTACGAACTCTTCCAGGAACTGCGCGCCGCCATCTGCACCCACACGCACGCCATCCAGGAAAACGCCAGGGCCCTGGCGCAACTGGACTGCCTATGCTCGCTGGCCGAGGCCGCCATTCGCCAGAACTACACACGCCCCGCCATCAGCGAATCCCCTGTCCTGGAGATACGGGACGGACGGCATCCCGTACTGGAAGCCAGAATGGTCAACGAGACATTTGTTCCCAACGACACGTTTCTGGACGCGCAGGGCGGGCAGCTGAACATCATCACCGGCCCCAACATGGCCGGCAAATCCACCTACATCCGACAGGTGGCGCTCCTCACACTCATGGCGCAGATGGGCAGCTTCATTCCCGCCACCAGCGCGACCATTGGACTCACCGACCGCATCTTCACCCGCGTCGGCGCGGCGGACGACCTGTCCCGCGGTCAATCGACCTTCATGGTCGAGATGGTCGAGACCGCCAACATCCTCAACCACGCCACCCCGCAAAGCCTCATTGTCCTGGATGAAATCGGGCGGGGCACCAGCACCTTTGACGGGCTGAGCCTCGCCTGGGCCATCGCGGAATACCTGCATGACAACCAGAAGGTCAAGGCGCGCACGCTTTTCGCCACCCACTACCACGAACTGACCGACCTTGCGGTGACCCGCCCTGGCGTGCGCAACTACAACGTGCTGGTGACGGAAAACGGCGACCAGATTGCCTTCACCCGCAAAATCGTGCCAGGGGCGGCGGACAAGAGCTACGGCATCAACGTGGCGAAACTGGCTGGCCTGCCCAAGGATGTGCTCACCCGTGCAGCCGAGGTGCTGGCCAACCTGGAGAACGATGAACTTTCCGACGAGGGCAAGCCGCGGCTTGCCCGACTCAAACGCAAACGTTCCAAAGAAAACCCCGGACAGCTCATGCTGTTTGACCTGTAGCAATCCTGATTCACAAGAGTAAAACCATGTCCACTCAAATGCAGCGCGCCCGTGCGGGCGAAATCACTCCGGAAATGCAGGCGGTAGCCGCCTCCGAATATTTGCCGGAGGAGGAGATACGCAGTCTGGTGGCGTCCGGCAAGGTCGTCATTCCCGCGAACATAGGCCACAAGTCCCTGCGTCCGATGGGCATCGGGCGGGTGCTTCGTACCAAAATCAACGCCAACATCGGCAACTCCACCCTGTCCAGCTGCCCGCGCGAGGAACTCGTCAAACTGGCGAACGCCATCAAATACGGGGCGGACACCGTGATGGACCTCTCGACCGGAAGCAACATCATGGGCATCCGCCAGCAGATTGTCACGCACTCCACCATTCCGGTGGGAACGGTGCCCATCTACGAAACCCTGGCACGCGCCGGCAGCGCCAAAAACCTGAGCGAGGAACTCATCATGGAGGTCATCCGCGACCAGGCGGAACAGGGGGTCGATTACATGACCATCCATGTCGGAATCCTGCTGAAGGACGTGCCGCTGGCCCGCAACCGCAAACTCAGGATCGTCTCCCGAGGCGGAGCCATCCTCGCCAACTGGATGAAGGAGAACAACCACGAAAACCCCTTCTACACCCAGTTCGACTCCATCCTCGAAATCTGCCGGAAGTACGACATCACTCTCTCCCTCGGTGACGGAATGAGGCCAGGCTGCCTGGCTGACGCGACGGACGAGGCGCAGCTCGCCGAACTGCATGTCCTGGGCTCGCTCGTCCGCCGCTGCCGTGAGGCGGGCGTGCAGGCGATGGTCGAAGGTCCGGGGCACATCCCCTTTGACGAGATTGAGATGAACATGAAACTGGAGCGCAAAATCTGCGACGACGCGCCCTTCTACATTCTCGGGCCGGTGGTCACCGACTGCGCACCGGGCTACGACCACATCACCTCCGCCATCGGCGCGACCATGGGGGCCTTCTGCGGGGCGGCGATGCTCTGCTACGTCACCCCGAAGGAGCACATCGGCCTGCCCAACGCCGAGGATGTCCGCAACGGGGTCATCGCCTACAAGATTGCGGCCCACGCCGCCGACATCGCCCTGCACCGTCCCCATGCACGGGACAGGGACGACGCCATCAGCCAGGCGCGCGAGGATTTCGACTGGGAGAGGCAGTTCGACCTGGCCCTTGACCCTGACCGTGCCCGTCAACTACGCGCCGAGGCGCTGGCCGAGGCCGGCAAGCCAGCCGACGCCGACCACCATGCCCAGTTCTGCACCATGTGCGGCCCCGAATTCTGTTCCGTCCGAATCAGCAAGAACCTGTAGTTTCACCCCAAGACCAAGGAGACAACAATGCACAAAATGACGAATCTTGTAGTCGGCGCCTTGCTTTGCGCGTGCGGCGCGATGGCAGCGCTGAAAGTCAACCCCGTGTTTACCTCCAACATGGTGCTGCAACGGGAGAAGCCGATTTCGTTCTTCGGGACAGGCGACAAGGGGAAAACCGTCAAAGTCACCTTCGCCGGCGAGGAATCGGAGTCCAAAGTCGAGGATGGTTCCTGGCAGGTCACCTTCCCCGCCATGAAGGTTGACCACAAGAATTACGAGGCTGTCATCACGGATGGCAAGACCACCATCAAACTGACGGACCTCATCCTGGGTGACGTCTGGCTCTGCGGCGGCCAGTCCAACATGGAGATGCCCGTCGGCAAGACCTTCAAGCGCGGCTGGTCAGCCGAAAACTGCGAGGAGGAGGTCAAGGCTGCCGACTATCCCGAAATCCGCTACTACAAGCAGGTCAAGCGCCTCTCCCACCTCAAGCCCATGCCAGCCTTGGCTCAGGACCCTCGTTACAAAGGGTGGGTCAAGACAACCCCTGCCAATGCCGACGGCTTCAGCGCCACCGCCTACTTCTTCGGGCGGGAGTTGTACCAGGACCTGAAGATTCCGATTGGGCTTCTGTCCGACAACTGGAGCGGCTCCTGCATCCAGCCCTGGATTTCCGAAGAGGGGTATAAGGCAGCCGCCGATGACCTGAAGACCGAAATAGACACCATTGAGAAATTCCGCCTCACCCCGGAGCAGAAGAAGGAGTATGAGGCCGGCGAGGCCAAGAAATACCTTGAGGCGATGGCCGCCTGGTATCCGAACTACACCGAGAAGGCCGCGCCTGCACAGGCCGGCGCGGATGGCTGGAATGGCGCGGAATTCGACGCATCCGCCTGGAGCGAGTCCTCCAACGTCTTTGAGAACGGCAGGCTCTACACCCGCTGGTACCGCACCGCCTTCCAACTCAACGACAAGCAGAAAGGCAAGGACGCCGACCTCTCCGTGCAGGCGGCGGGTGACGTCTGCACCATCTGGCTCAATGGAGCGCAGGTTGCAGCCTGGGAACTCGGCAAGGTCGGCAACCACCAGCTCAGGGTCTCCCTGAAGGCTGACCAGCTGCGCCAGGATGGCGGGAACTCCCTTGTCGTCCGCAGTGAGTTCTTCTATTCCGGCAACGCTCGCGCCCAGGTCAGCGCACTCCTCAACAACACCACGCTGATTGTCGGGAAGGACCGCCAGCCCATCAAGGGCGGCTGGAAGATGAAGGACGAGTTCTCCGTGGTAGCCAAGGAACTGGCCAAGCCCGTCCCCGCCTACTACAGCATCCGCTACAGTACCGCCTCCTTCCCGTCCAATATGTACAATGGCATGATAGACGCCTGGACACGGCTGCCCATCAAGGGGGTCATCTGGTATCAGGGTTGCAGCAACACTGGCGCACCATGGCACTACTACCCGCTGCACAAGGCCCTCATCGCCGACTGGCGCGCCAAGTGGCAGACCCCTGACCTGCCGTTCATCCTTGTCCAGCTCGCGGGATACGAACCTGGCCGGGCCAAGAACTGGCAGACCTCCGATCCCACCAGGCCCAGCAACTACGCGCATCTTCGGGACGTGCAGTACAAGGTGGCCACCGAGGTTCCCAATGTGGGCATCGCCACCGCCATCGACATCGGCGAGGCCGCCAACATCCATCCTGCCAACAAGCAGGAGGTCGGTCGCCGTCTGGCCCTGGAGGCCAAGCGCATCGCCTACGGCCAGAAGGTGGAGAGCCGCGGCCCTGTCCTGGACTTCGCCACCCCCAGCGGCAAGGAAATCCGCGTCAAGTTCCTGAATGCAGCCGATGGGCTCAAGACGTCGGACGGCAAGGCCCCCGGAGCCTTCGCAGTCGCCGGCGCGGACAAGAAATTCTTCTGGGCCGACAGCGCCAGAATCGAGGGCGACACGGTTGTCGTCTCCTCCAAAAAGGTCGCCGAGCCCAAGTTTGTCCGCTACGCCTACGCCGGCTACCGCGGCGACTGCAACCTCTACAACCAGTCCAACCTCCCCGCCTTCCCCTTCCGCTCCGACGCAGTGGATTACCTCACGGTAAAATAACTGGTCGGCCTGGCGCCCTATCCGTCCGCAGAGCCTTCCGGCCCTGCGGACACGTCGGGACAACACAGTTTCAGGACAAATCCCTTTTGACATGCCAGAAAGGCTCTGAAGATGGACAATCGCTACTACACTGAGTTGCAAGGCGGGGCAAAAGTCAGTTTTGACTCCCTGGCAGAATTTCCCTGCCGTCCTCTTGACCATGTGCCGACAGATGAGGATTGGGCAAAGGTTCCGGCGGTCACCTCCTTCTGCCTCCGAGGAAGCCTTGCGCGCGCATCCACCTCGGACATCTCCGCCCAGTACGCAGTCGCGCAGGGACGCCTGTATGTCCGCTGCGTCTGCCGGACGCATTCGAAGGCCACCGTGCCCATGCGAGGCGCCTTCTCAGGGTGGTGCTTCGACAACTCGGCGGAAATCAAGTTCGCCAACTGCCAAGGGGTGTACCATTTCCAGGTCAACGCCAACGGAGCCATCAGCAGATTCCGCCAGGGGGACAGAATCCAGGATGTGCAGGTATCCGGCCAGAACGGTCCAGGCGGCTGGACAGTGCTGTTCTCCGCTCCGCAAGAGCAAATCTTCCTGGGCTTGACGGAAGCCGCTTTCCAGGTGACTGCCTATGACATGGACACGGTGATGGGAGCGCAGTACTTCGACTGCTGCGTGAAAAAGGGATGCTTTGACGAGGGGGTCGTCTTCGGTCGTCTGGTCATCACCGCCACGGGCGAGCCGTCTCCGGCGTTTCTCCCTGAGGCGTATGTCGCGCCGGACATGAAGCGGCTGAAGCAGATGACGGAAAGCGTCTGCCGCCATTACCCGCAGTACACCTGCCCCGCAATGGACACCGACGAGCAAATCCGCGGCGCGGCCCACGATGTGGGCATGATGCTCAAGCCGGTGCGCCAGGCGCACCCCACCGTCGATTTCGCCCAGCCGGACGGGACAATCCGCCGCCTCTACGGCGTCAACCTGGGTCCCGAGATAGCGCACCAGGGGATACACAACCTGAACGCGCTGTACCGGAAACTTGGAGCCAGCAGCATGCGTCCGCACGACGCCGTGCTTTCCAATCCTGGTTCCCGAATCGTGGACACCATCTTCGTCTTCCCGCTGGAGCATCTTGACCCGCATGACCCGGCCAACTACTATTTTGACCAGACGGACTACTATTTGCAGAACACCCTGGAGCAGGGGCCGGAAATCTACTATCGGCTAGGGGTCTCCATTGACCACGCAAAAAAGAAGTTCACGGCCCGCGCCCCGCGGGATTTCCAGCACTACGCGGAGGTGTGCGCCGGCATCGTGCGCCACTATAACTGCGGATGGGGCAACGGCTTCCACTGGAACATCAAATACTGGGAGTTCTGGAATGAGCCGGAGTCCCTCCAGATGTGGGACAAGTCCATGGAGGAGTTCTTCGACCTGTTCATCCTGGTGGGAAAGCGGCTCAAGGCGGAGTTCCCCGACATCAAATTCGGCGGCCCCGGCGCCATGTCGCTGTCCATGCCGCTTTTCCTTCGCCTGGCGGAGAGGTGCAAGGCCAACGGCTTTGTGCCGGATTTCATCTCCTGGCACCAGTACAGTTCCAATATGGAGGGTCTGCGCTTCCAGCCAATCGCCGCACGGGCATTCGTGGACAGCCTGGGCTGGGACAGGACGGAAATCCACTTGACCGAATGGCACTACATCACAAAGGGACCCGGCTCCAATGAGGGAATCGCCGAAATGCGCGGAGTGGACTCCGCCGCCTTCACAGCCGCCGTCATCGCCGGCTGGCAGGACACGCCAATGGACTTGTCCCATTTCTACACCGCCGGAAAAGAGTCGTATGGCTGCTTTGACCGATTCAGCCGCACCACGCCGCTGTATTATGGGATGTGCGCGGTCGGGGAACTGCAGAATAAATACAACAAACGCATCAAATGCTCGCAGGGTCCAGGGGAAAGTTACTGCATCGCGGGTCAAAATGACAGCGGGGAGTCCCTCATCCTCTACTCCGTGCTGAAAACTCCCGAACAGACCTTGACCATCGAATTGGCCAACCTCCCCAGCGGAGCCACCGTGAAATCCGTGGACATCCTGGACGAGTCGCACCCCGTCCCCGAAAAGGCGACCTGGACGCTGGAAGGCAATGCGCTGCAAGTCAGCAAGACCCCTGGCAGCGCTCTTGTCCTTGTTTATCTTTAGGGGTATCTCATTAAGCGCCCCGGGCCACCTCAATCCGCGAGGCCAGAAGGCCTCGCGGGCAGTTTGGGGTCTCACGCCCCGCACACCAAGAACCGTCGGCAAATCCGAGTCTGGACATGCTAAGCAGGCGGTGGCCTGGACAGTCACCAACCCAATGTCAAATGGACAGGCATAGGTCCATTTGACATTGGGTTGAAATCAACAGCCACGGTTTCCGCCTCTATTCCTTCTCCTCGATGGAGAAGTCGTCGAAGAAGATGGAGGAGTTCGCGCCAGTGCCGCCCATGGTGAGCATGAAGCCGTCGCACTGCCCCCATTTGCCGGTCACGGGAACCTTGAAGACCAATTCCAGGTCGCTCCAGTCCAACGTGGAGGGATATTTCCTGCTGATGTAATCCGTGCCAGCCAGCCCTGCCCCAATCCGCCCTTGCAGCGCCAGGGAGAATTTCTCGTTTTCCCGCGTATGGCGGGCCTTGACCCGCAGCGTGTAGGTGCGTCCCGGATGGATATAGAAATTTCTCGTGAAGCAGCCGCTGGGCTGGTCATCGGTTTTCATCTCCAGGCAGCGTGAGCCGCCCACGCCTTCCGCGGAGAGGCGGAACCACGTGTTGCGCTTTTTCTGCCAGGCGTCCCACAGCCGCTCGCAGTCATCCCGGATGGGATAGCGCGGCACGGCGGGGAAGCACACCAGGCGGAACTGCCGTGCGGGGACGGTTATCCCGAACTTGCCGTCCTGCACGGGGATTTCCTGTCCGCGGTATTCGTCCAGCGCCGTAAACGGGCCTTTTTGGATTTGGCTCAAGTCGATGGTGGTCTTGGCGGGCCGGACATCCTTGTTCTGCAAGACCAGGACATACCGCCCCTGGGGACACTGGTAGTAGGTCACACGCACCTCGGGGTTGGCGCTGGTCACCGCCTTCTGCACATAATAGAGGTGGCACTGGGTGTCGGGGCTTCCCACACCGTAGCGGCTCAGAATGTCCCAGCATTTGAGCATCGGGGCGGAGGAGCACCAGTCTCTGCAGGTCTCCACGTCATGCACCATCATCATCCCGAGCATCGCCTCGGTGTACTCCGGATGCTTGGAGTACGCGGAGTTGGCCTGGAGCAAGGCGGGCAGATGGATGACGCCGACCCCAAGCACGTCGCGGTTGAATTCCGAACGGTACAGGTTGTCCGAAAGTTCATCGACATACCCGTAGGGATTGCGGGCGAGCAGCCCATTGTGCTGCTCGCCAGGGTACCAGTAGTCAATCATGCCGTGCTGGAAGGGCACGAAGTCCCGCTGCGCATGGACCATCAGGGTCTTGCCGTGCTTGTGGGCATACACCAGCGTGCGGCGGATGACGTCCCGCTTCGACAGCACATCGAAAGTCCGCACGGTGCGCCCGAACTTGTCCTCGAACTCACAGCCGTGCAGACGGTTCCCGCACAGTCCGTCCCCCGCCAAATCATAATACACCTGCCACACGCGGTCGGCCAGCGGGTGCTGGTAGAGATGGTGCTGGCAGTACAGCAGGTAGTCGCCGACGCAGCAGGAGGTGCAGAACGGCTGCGAGGTGCCGGGAATCGTCTCATACTCCCCATTCCCCAACGGCTTCATGAAGTTCATCACGTACTTGTACGCGCCGGGCATCTCCACATACTTATGAAGGTAGGCGGCCTCTGGGTCATTGGTGGTCAGCGAGCCGATGGCCCCATAGATGGAGATGCGGTTCTCCGGGTAATTGCGGAACATCTCCGAGAAGTCAGGGTCAAGCGGCAAATGCTGGCACACTCCCTTGAAGCCGTTCTTGGAGCCGATGAGCCGATACCCGCCGCCATCCAACCGCAGCATCCGGTTCTCCGCTGGCAGGGGACGCACCGGCGTGGCGATGAACAGCGCACAGTAATCCGCGCCCTGAGGCATGGAGGTCCGCTGGTTGATCAGTTCGACGCGGCACTCCCCGCTCTTCTTGTCGGCAAACAGCACGGGCTTCTCCGCCGCATAGCGCCAGTTGGCGTCGTTCACCATCGTGTAGGCAAAGCCGCCCTTCCCCTCGGAGACAAACCAGAGCATTTTCGCCGCGCCGCTGCCAGAGGTCTTGGGATAGGGGAAGGCCTGCGCAGGGTCGGCGCCCTCATTGAGCGTGGGGGTCATCAGGAACTGGTGGTTCTCCGGGGCAACCTGCCACTCCAGGTTCATGGAGGAGATGTCCGGCTCGCCGTCAATCGTCCAGTCAAACTTAATCATCCCGTCATATTCCACGGTGGTGGTATAGGCAATCTTGGCCTTTCCCAGGCTGCCGGTGCCGCGGAAGACAACGAGGCGAACCTTCTGTTCCGTCTCCCCTGCCCGCCACTTCGGCTCCTGTCCGTCAATGAGCAGACGGGGCGGCTGAGCCAGAAGCCGATGGCTGCCGTAGCAGGTGACTTCCACGGGCAGAGGCCCCTCGCCAAAGCGATACACGCGGTTCCAAAGCGTGACCGTGCGCCCCTTGACCGAAAAGTCCCGCCACATCGGGGGCACCTCATCCTCATCCCCATAGCCATTGCCAATCCAGGAATAGTCCGGACGATAGATGCTGGCCGACACCTTGTTCTTCCCAATGGCGGTGTTGACCGTGTAGTCGCCGACCTGGGTGACGCCAGAAAGCATCCTGGTCATCGGTCCATTCTCCTGGAATGTCCATTTTCCCTGGCGTTTCTCGCCATTCGGAGCAATCAACTCATAGGCGACCTCCAGTTTTCCCTCCTTGAGCTGTTTGGCTGCCTCGGCGTTGAGGGCCGCGAAATCGAACTCCACCTCCAGGCGGTCAATCTTGTCGCCATGCCCCGTATCGACTCCATTGAGCACGATGGAGTACTCCTTGACCTCCGCCCCGGTCTTGTCCTTGAGCAGGGCATTGTACTGGTTCTGGATTTCCAGCGCGGACAGGGGGCGGGAATAGACTGCGAAGTCATCAATGGCGGTGGCCCACTCGTGCTTGTCCCCCCAGAAGGGGCTCTTGACCCCGATGAACGACTTGTCGTTGTTCTCCGCCCTGATGTCGGCAGTCTTGACGACCTTGCCCGGCAAAGCCTGTTCCGCGCACTTTTTGCCATTGAGATAGAGGCAGAGCACCGAGTCGTCCCAGGTGGCGGCCAGCTGGAACCACTGCCCCTTGCGGATGCCGCGGCAGGCTGCGGTGGTGCGCCCGTAGGTCCCCCAGCCATGGGGTTCCTCGCTGCTCCACCACTCGAAGAAGACCTCCCGCTTGAAGGAGTAGAACTGGTAATAGACCTGGCGTCCGCCGTTGTCGAAGACCAGGTGGGCGAAGGAGATGTTGCCGCGCACCTTGCCGTCGGTCAGCTCGTCCTTCGGGGCGTAGTCCATGCCGGCGACCCAGAAAATGACAGTGCCCTTGTGGGGGTCGATGTTCCCCTCCACGGGGAAGCGGAGCATCTCGCCTGTTTCGGGCTGGAAGGCCTGCTGGCCGTCGAATCCGACGATGCCGCGCAGCCCCAGATTGGCGTTCCTGATGTCCCCGATGGCGAACTTATCCCCCTTGGCAAAGTCCGCATTGACGGTGCGGTTGTCAAAGGTCACCAGAAAGGTCAGGTCCTTCGCCTGGCATTTCTCCTCCACTGTCCGCTTCACATACTCCTGGGCGAGTCCGCCCAACGCAAGTCCAAAGACCAGACAGGCTTGCAAAATCCTCTTCATTGACACTCTCCTTGGCTCAGTTGTCCCAGGTCCAGCTCCAGTAATTGTGCTTCATCACCTGTTCAGTAAGCCTGGGTGCGCGCAATGCCTCCACATGTCCGTCCGCATAGCAGACATTGTTGCAGTTGTTATGGGGCAGTTTGGTGAAATGATTGGTGTCCACAGGATTCACCTCATGCCAGTTCCAATTGTTGACGCTCTCTCTGGCAAAATAATAACGGTTGTTGGTCTCCGCCCAGTAGATGACGTCGGAGGGCTGAGGCATGCTCTCCAGCAGGAAATGCACCGCGCCTGGATAGCTCTTGTACGCCGTCTTCCCCTTGGCGATGCACCGCGTCCACGGCGCGTTCGACCCCAATGCAGCCAGATGGCAGTTGGTGCCGTAGTGGGATGGCCTGTCAAGCCAGGCCCCCTGGCGGGACGGGCATTTAAGATACGGCGGCGGAATATGGCCGCTATAGTTGTTCTTGAACTCCGTCATGTCATACCCACCCAGGTAGTCGAAAAACACGCCGAACAAATTGTCGCGGACAGCAGCCAATTCAGTGGAACTGGAGGCCGAATAGAAAATGAACCCGAACCCGTCGTAGTCGCTGGCGTACATCAGGTGCGCCAGGCCCAGACTTTTCTCCGTGTTCATGCACGAGGCGGCACGCCCCTTCTCCCGTGCCTTGCTCAATGCAGGCAGAAGCATCGCAGCCAATATTGCGATTATGGCGATGACG
>JAFRLP010000570.1 GCA_017431185.1 Victivallales bacterium
CCAGCGACTCGATGGGAAGTCCATGGCAGTCCCAGCCAAAAGTACGCGGGACATAGCGGCCGCGCATGGTCTGGTAGCGTGGAATCACGTCCTTGATGGTCCCGGCCA
This sequence comes from Victivallales bacterium, assembly GCA_017431185.1. The sequence goes on from JAFRLP010000570.1 coordinate 109, forward strand.
GCAGATGACCGTAGTGCGGAAGCCCTGTTGCGAAGGGAGGACCATCAAAGAATACATAGGAAGGGCAACCCTTGCGGGACTCAACGGATTTCTCAAAGACCTTCTCGTTGTCCCAGAATTTCAGGATTTCGAGTTCCTGATCGGCTAGCGATGCGCCAGAGGCGGTGTTCTCAAACATTTTAGTAATTCAATTAATTGTTTAAAATGAAGATGTTAGATATTATTTTATTATTCGAGCGGTGAGCGGTCCCACTGTTCGATTTTGGCGAACGGTATTCGCCCGCGCATTTCATGCCCTTCCTGGTTGACCAGACGCACTGCGACGACAGTCGGAAGCACCTCCAGGATTTCGAGGACCTTGACGTGGACGCCGTTGTAGGTGACCTCCCAGGGGCCGTCCGGCGTGCCGTCTGCCTTGCGTTGGATGGAGTTGAAGTAGTTTTCGTTCCAAACCACACCTGTTTCGGAGACGGCTGGCGGCTGTTCGCCCATTGCAATCTGTGCTTCCCGTTCTTTGAGGGCACGTTCCTCTGCTGCCGCTCGTTTCGCAGCGGCTTCATTGGCCAGACGCTCAAGCGCCTCCTTTTCGCCTTTGATATCCAGGTTCAGCAACATCTTGTAAGGACCCACAAAGAAGGTGACAAATCCATAGAAAAAGAATTTAATGCGAGGATGCCGTCGGGATTGGGCAATGCTGGCCGCCCAGGCACCGGAGAGTGTCATTGTTGTTAAGACAACCAGCAGGACAATGGCGGCCGAGATTTTCATGTCCTGTACAACAAAGTCTTCCGTCAGGACGTCATGAACATGCGTGGAGAGCCATGTCCAGCATTTCACAGTGTTGTCGCGAACAAATTCCCATGCGGCAATCAGCCAGGTGTCGGAGGTCGGTCCATTGAGCGCAAGCTTCCCTTCGGCAACATCCTCTGTGTTCTGAAGTTCTTGGGCCTTTTTCGCGTCTTCTTGATTGTTTGCAATCAAGGGAGTGGTGAAAAGAGGCAATGCGATTAACAGGACAAGGAGAAGCAAATTATGATGGCGGTGTGTTGTTTTCATGACACGACTACTTTTGCGGGGGGAAGATGATGGTGCCGTTTCTGCCTTCGATCAGGGAATAAATCATGTAGATCCCCAGCATGATGGTAAACACCGATTGGAAGTCGGAACCAAGTTCGGCGACCAAGTAGATGATTGCGGCGAGGGCGGCAGGAATGGTCGCGTTGAGCGCGAAAAGCAGCAATGCAAAAAAGGAACGAAGATGCCGGATTCGGATGATGAAGGCAATAGTGAGAGTCAGGAGAAGCGCACTGATCAAGATGGAAGAGATGGTATCAATAGAGCTCTCAATCGCACTGGCGAAAAACAGGGAGAGGAAAACCAGTTTGCAGACTTGGGACTGGTTATGTCGGCTGAAGACGAAGAAATGATCGTCACCAGTTGGAGTCTCTGCATCGGCACCTGAACCAGAAAGGGGGGGAAAATTCTGGAGCATGGCGGGTGGGATGGTGGCTTCTGGAATGGTGGAGCCATCGTTGCTTGAGGAAAGGTTGCCAGAGTCGAGTTTCCGCCAGAAGTGGAGACCGTCATGGGCAACCACGAGGCCGACATCATCACCAGTCTCATGTGCATTGAAATCACTGCGTGTTTCCACAATATCCACACGCAAATGAGGAAGATGCGCGGTTGCAGGGAGCGTCCCTTCCGCCGTTGGTTCCCAGTTGAGTTTTCCTTGCTGGATGGTGATGGGGCCAACAGTGTTTAAGAGAAAATCTGTGGTTTGGCGAATGTCAGTCGCATAGTTCGGGATATGGGACATCGCAATGCCGCATCCGCCTACCATGCAAAGCAATAAAATGGTGCAGAGTGTCATCAGCCAATATCGGTTGACCACGGCAAAAAGCGCCATGGCCAGCTTGGGATGCATGAAGATGTTGAACAGCAGAGTCCGATAGTTGACATGGTCCCCGTTAAAGGCAAAAACCTGCCCTGGATTAGGCTGGAATTCACTGGATGGACGGTTGGAAGTTGGCATAGGCTAGCTTGATTTTGCCGCACGCAGACCGGCTTCACGTCGGGCAAGCTTGCGCATGATCGGATCTGCAAGCTTCTGCTCTTCAGGGGAAATACGGTCGTAGAAGAGCTTGCCGTCCAAATGATCGATTTCATGTTGAAGGCATCGAGAGAGCAAACCGCCGCATTCGGCGGTGAATTCTTGCCCGCTCAGCAATTGTGTGCGCAATGTAACAGTCGCCCATCGAGTGACTTTTCCGCTGATTCCCGGCAGGCTCAGACAACCTTCCTCTTCACAGACAGTCTCCTCGCTGTGGGCGACAATCTCCGGGTTGATGAGTACGACGGGCATTAGCGGAGCCAGGATGAGTTCGCCGGGCAGAGCATCCGGGCGGCAATGCCCCTTGTCATCGGTGGTTTTCACTGCAATCATGCGACGTGACACACCAATTTGCGGCGCGGCCAAACCGACGCCGGGGACTTCGCTTTCTTGCAGGGAGCGCAGAAGATTTTCCGCCAGGGAACGGACTTCGTCGTCGATCTTCAGGATCGGCGTGGAGATTTCACGAAGCGCGGGGTTCCCGTTGACCACAATGCGCATCGGACGGTTGCGCTTCAGTTGTTTCAGAAAATCAAACATGGAATCATAGGATTGGGTAAATATCTTAATATATAATCCTTTTAAAAAAGTTCTACCACAATTCAAATTACATTCCCATTGGCTATGGCTGGGTGTTTTTCTGTGAACTGCGGATTTCGTAGGCCTGGATTTGGAAGCCATCCAGGACCACGGGGATTTGGTTGTCTCCTACGTTTCTCCCTCTCTCGTCAAAAAGTTGCCTTCCTGCCGGCATTGTAATCTCGAAGTTGAATTCGCGTGGCTTATCTTGGAGGTTCATCAACAGCACGAGAAAATTGCCTTGGCCGTCCCCGAGAACTTCGTATTCGTCATCTTTCACCCCGGTGGAATGCATTGTCAGAAGTTCGGCAGATCGCAGTCCAGTGGTGAAAAAGTCTTCGTATTTTGAGATTATCCGTGCAACTTCAGCGATGGCCAGGAAGGAGCGCCCGTCCAGGGTAGGGTAGTGGTAGATCAGGCATCCTCGTGTGGCGTCGCAGCAACGTCGCAACAGAGTCGCGGACTGCAGTGCCTGGGGGGCAGTTCTTGCTACATAGTCAAAAGGATATAGTAGTTCTCCCAGAACCAGTCCTGTCTTTTGGAAACACTGCTGGGTGTCGTGCAATTCCCTAGGCGAGCGTCCATAACCGCACATCGCCAGATCCAGAACCCCCTCCAGCAACGACCAGTCGATGCCATAGACCAGCTTGGATCGGTCGCTTTGGTAGCCGGAGTACATGGAGAAGACCACGTTGGGCAGTTCCTCATGGATGGTTTCAGCCAGCAAGGTGGCAAAATCCGCTACGCGGCGGTGGCAGTAGCGTTGCCATTGCGGGAGGAATTCCTGGTTGATGCGTTCAGCGCTCAGGCCAGCGGGACTGATTCCTGCAAATGTCGCGAAGTCCTTCAAGCAGACCGGGCAGTAGCAGGAGAGGTAGCTGTCCTTGACATGGCTTTCATAGTCCCAGTCGATATGTCCGCAGTTGCCGAAGCGCTGGTGCCACGAAGGAAGCCGTTCCCGCAGGAAACGCGCGAACTCCGGTTCGCGAACCAGGCGTGTAGAGCAGACTGTCGTCTTGCTGATGGCCCCGCTATATTCCACCTGTGCCTGTTCGGGATGGTCGGCAAGATACTCCTGGCAGTTGAAGTTCCAGGTCTCAAAATTGAACAGAGCAACCCCACGGAGCCGTTGGTAGTCCCCGACGGGACTGGTGATTTCCGTGACGCCCGCCTCGGCGAAATAGTCGAAGATGCGGTGTCGCAACGCATCGTCGTCCATACTCTTGAGCCAGCTTGTCCACAACTCTATAATGAGCCTTTCGGACTGCGGTGCACGTGCTGGTGCGATGACATGTGCAGGGAGGCGGTTGGGTAGCTCCATGGCATTCGCCTCGTGGCTGGAGGCGTAGTAGTAAAGGCATGTCTCATTGGTCGCGATGTCCTCATCCACATGGATCACTGTGGCGATCATTTCGTGGCTTTTGCGTGTTGCGGCATACGAAAGGGCCTTCTTGACCGTGATTGCATATTGGGTGAACTCCACGCCGTTGCGCGTCACCGTCCCAAGCCTTTCGACTTCCACCGGAAACAACTTGTAATAACCCGATGTGCCAATCAATTCTACGCCTGGCGGCAACTCGAAGGTCATTGTATAATCTGAGACCTTCTTATCCGGAATTCCCTGAGGACACCAAAGTATCTGCTGCAAGCCGCCACGGTTCAAGTTGATGCCGTTGACATGCCAATTGGGCCACACAAGCGACTGGACACATAGGAGTTTCCGCCGCCACACACCATCCGCGTCCGCCACCCAGCCCTCCGGCCAGGGTATCGACACGCCCCCCGCCGACAGCGACACAGCCGCATCGGCACCTGTCGTCAGCGCGAGTTCATTTACACCCGCCTTCAACGGGATGCCCTCCGCCGGCACGGCGACACCATTGAGCGACAGCACCCCGTCCTTCAATTGCGCCGACAAAATGCGTGTGTTAACCTCAAAATGGTAAACAGACGAGCAATAATAGACATTATCATCTTGCGCAACAATCCATTGAAACACAAAGTTACCGTCCTGCTCCAACTCAAACTCCACCTCAGAACCGTAATTCTCCGCTGTAATGGCTCCCGCACCAAAATCCACCTTGCACGCCAACCGCACGGGGACATCATTCTCCCCCGTCACGCGGAGCACATTCCTGCCGGGGAGGAATGCGGGAAAGGCAAGAACCTGGATGCTGGGAACGGAATCCACGAAGACGAGTTCCCCCAGATTTTTCGGGGTGTGCACTCCGCCTTCCGCGATAGCCTGGAGTGAACTGACTTCCTTTGAGGCGTATTCACGTCGCGCTGCAAGAAATTTCCAGTGGTCACCGGCCGAGGGCTTGCCGCCCAAAGTCCTCCACGGCAAGGCCAGCTCAACGGCCCAATACGCCTCCGGATGTCTGCTGACCACCGCAACGGCGGCCGTTGTCCCAGACTGCCAGCTTCGGTCTCGGTCACGCCAGTAGTCTGCCGCCGTCAAGTCGCTCACGCAGTCGCATACCACCCCCGAGGCCGTGGCGATCACGTCATAGAGTCGGCCATTGAAGGGATTCCCAAGGAGCAATTGCACCATGTCGGTCGAATAAACTGCATCGTTATCCGCGCCTTGATAGTTGTTCTTGAAGTCGTGCAGGCGGTTTTGGATGGGGTCTAGCGCTCCTTCCTGACATTCGAATGCCGCGTAGAGGTTCTGGTCATCCCACAGGAACCGCACCGTGGTCTGTTGCTGTGCGAAGGAGTTGCTGGAGAGCAGCAGGAACGGTCCATAGGCAATGCTGTTGCGCCACGCCTCGTCCGCCAGATTGCCGTCCACCACCGGCGTGCCACGCCCAGCCGACACTATCATCGGCTCCACCGCAAAGAGTCCGAGGCAGATGGCAAGGCACGCAAGGGCAATTGGCAGTGTTTTCATAACTTATTGGTTTTATCCAGGTTATTCTTTTTATATACTTTATACCAGCAATGGCTTTTCGCAAGTCATGACAGAGAAAATGGAGGCCAAAACAAGGCATTTAGCAGGTTATAATCCTGATTAGATACCTCGTTAGAAAAAACTCAATCGCTGATATAATAGTTGATTTCCTTCGCCATCTTGAAGGTGGATCCGAAGGCTTTGAGATTCTTGACGAGGATGTCGAACTGCCCGTGTGGCGTTTTCGACGCCGTTTTTGACGAAGGTCTGGTGGGCAGCCCTGCCTCTTCACCACCACGGGGTTCTTTTGGACCACATCGCCGGTGAAGAAGAAGGGCGCGTGGTTGCCGTTCTACTTCAGGACGCGAAAGATGTTCTCCGAGCCAGCGCGGAAACCGTTGTAACAGGGAGTCCCGCTCCTGCTGTCGGTCTCCAGGTCAAGGCCGGAGATGGTTGTAATGCCCATAAGATTTTTGGTGTGCTAACGGAATTCAAAGCCATTTGTCCACCAGCTGTCCATATTCGAAATCGGGACGATTTTTGACTACGTAGGCATGTGCCCCATCTGAGGACACCAGGAAGCTGTTTTCTCCGGTATCAGGGTTGCTGGTGGCTTGTCCCCGCACGAGGCCATACATTCCACTGTCTGGCGAGACGACGCCTGCCCCTAGTAGGATCAGCAATGGATCCCAGCAGAAGTGCGCACGCTCCTGTCCCAATCCCTGGAATTCCGGGGCCTTGCCGCCCAGACGATAGCCCGGCGTGCGGTCAAAGGCGTCCATTGCCTGACGAAGCAGATCCCCGCCTGGCAACTTCGCTCCGGCAAGCACTGTGTTGCCGACCTCAAATCCCAAGAAGGTGATGGGAGTAGGCCAATTGGCAAGCACGATTGAGCCGGCACGGGTGACAATCGGATTGACGGGGGAGCCGCCTGTGAGGTTGTATTCACTGCCGCGAGGCCAGAATCCGGCCATCATGAACAATTTTTCGACCTTCTTCCTTGCCAGCTCCATTCCAGTTAGCGGCGAGAATTCATCCGGAGGGCTTTCCAGCAATTCTGCGTAGTTTTCGGTGAAACCGATGGAAAACAACGTGACTTTTTCCGGAGAAGTCGCTAAAAGGCGTCGATATAGTTTTACCGGGGCTTCTGCATCCGAATTGCCTTTGTATTTTGAAGGCAGTTGTGCCAAGTACTTTTGGTAGGAGGGGCCATTGCGGCCTGAGAAGTCTTTCTCCCAATTTTGGATGATGCCGACGGGGACATCTACACCGTGTGCCAACAGAAAGGCGTCCACCGATCGAACACTTTCCTCAAAACTGGCGTTCAGGCAGACACCTAGCAATTTCAAATGATTGTATTGCTGGAGACGAAGCAGTACACGCAGTGCCATCACGTCATCGACGTCAGTGTACCAATCGGTGTCTAAAATTACTTGTTGCGAGGTCATAAGGGTATTTGAAGGGAAACAGGAATGAAACCCCAATTACTATAGAACCAAATTGAAAATTGGCTCTATAGTAATCACTATTTCCACCTTTGAAATTGGTCTTCGATTTCGAAACTCTCCATTCGTTTTTACTAGTTTCTTTTTTGCCGCCATGCCATTGCCGTTTCCTGTCACCGAGATGAATCCCGCGTATGATTACTTGATTCCGCACCCATACCAGTATGCCGTGCATGAGGGCTTTTTCTCGTTGGAACGTCCTGTTCGGGTGGGGGACGGTTTGAGACAAATTGCTTCGCGACTTCGCTTTTTTGGCGCCCAAGTGTCACAGGAAGCCACTGCGTCCATTGATGTGATCGCGGGGGCGGGGCTTTTGCCGGAGGGGTTCACCTTGGAGGTCACGCCTGACCGGATTGTCCTCAAGGCAGGAGATGCCGCAGGGCGTTTATATGGGACGAATGCATTGGAACAGCTGCTGTGGATTGCCTTCCGGTGGGGGGCAAATGCCGCCAGGCTGGAATGCGGTGTGGTGCAGGACAGGCCGCGTTATCGCTGGCGGGGCTTGATGCTGGACTCGGCAAGACATTTCCAGAATCGTGAGACCATCTTGGATATTCTGCGCCTGATGGGGAAACTTCGTCTCAACCGCTTCCACTGGCATTTGACGGATGCGCAGGCCTGGCGAATCCCCGCAAAAGGCGCTCCTGAGCTCAATGGCCGGGGAGATTGGGAGGACGGCGCATATACCGAGGAGGATTTTGTCGCCATCCGTGAAGAGGCGGCGCGCCAGTGTATTGAGATTTTGCCGGAAATCGACATGCCGGGTCACAACGTGTTCCTGCTGGGCATCCATCCCGAGCTGCGATGCAATCCTGAAGTCCATGGTTGGGAGTTTTGTTTGTCCAATCCCGCCTCGATGGAGTTCATGAAGGCACGGTTGCTGGAGGCGATGGAGCTTTTGCCGGAATGCCGTGTGGTGCATATCGGTGATGACGAATGCGGCACCAGCCATTGGGACAACTGTCCGAAATGCCAGGCAAAGATCCGCGAGTTGGGGCTCAAGGACTCCCGTGGGCTCGAACAATGGTTCGTCACAGAAATCTGCAATTTCCTGCTCGGACATGGGCGAACTCCGATGGTCTGGGGAACCAAGCTCAATCCGCCGAAGCAGACCATTCTCCAATGCTGGGGCAATGAATGTGATATGGTCACTTGCGCCGCCCATGACAACAATCCCGTGGTGTCCTCCATCGACCATGCATATTATCTGGATTATCCACAGGATGACGAGGATCCGCACTCTGACCCGATGACGCCCGTCACTGATATGGATACCTACTGCTCCACTGTGGGGGCACACATGGTGGACTATCTGGGAGACCGGTTGCTCGGCGCCGAAGCTCCGCTTTGGACGGAGTTGGTGCCGCAGTGGCGAGTGCGGGTGAAGTTATTGGATCGCGCAATCGCGCTCTCTGAAGCGACTTGGAGCCAACAGTGCCACAAGCATTACCGGAATTTCCTGCAACGCAAACGCGGACTGGAATTGGCCGGATATGTTTGGTGAACCGGGCAAGGCATCAGGCGTTTGTCATCGGTGTCGCTTTGGCGTGGGATTTCCGCTTCATGCCCCATGTCAAAGGCAAGATGGAATTACGAATAATTACTCGGAGGTGCTTCGTTCAGCCGTCGGCTGATTCATTATCGCTTTTTTCTTGAATTGCGTGCTGAAAAGAAGCAGACAGATGCCGCAGATTCCAAAAATCAACGGTCCATAGATAATGCCAACGAGGCCAAAAGTCTGTAGACCGCCAAGAATCGCGAAGAATAGCACCAGGTAGGACATGCCAGTCTTCCCGGTTTTCTTCATGATCAGGGGACGCAGCAGGTTGTCAATGTTCGCTACCAGTAGTCCGCAGGAGCAGAAGACAAACCATCCTTGCCAGGTTTGCCCTGTGGCAAAGAGATAAAGGGATGCTGGAATCCAAATGAGTGTGGTGCCGACAACCGGGATGATGGAGCACATGCCCAGCATGACTCCCCAAAAAAGTGCCGGTATTCCGACAATGCGGAAGATGATCATTGCGATGATGCTTTGGCACAGAGCAGTTCCTAAGATACTGAATGCAATAGAGCTAGAGACTTCTCTAATACGCTGGATGACCTGGCGTTGCTCCTCCATTTCCAACGGAATGATGCTTCGCGCGTAGCTCATGATGTTTTCGCCATCATAGAAGACAAAGAACATCACAAAAAGCATCAAAAAGAAATTAAAAACTGTCAGCCAGGTTTTCGAAAGGATCTTTACTAAAAGTTTCAGGGCACCGCTTAGAAGCGTCCGGCTGGCGTTTACCAAAACGCTGGTAACTTTCTGCGGATCGATGCGCGGCAGCTCCTCGTCCTTAATCTTTGCTGGTACATTATCTGTATGGGAGGAATGTGAGTCCTCTTCGGGAGAGGCAAGCTCAAGCTCGCCTGCGTTGGCAGAGTCGATATTTGACATGGGCGGCATGAGGTGTTGTAACCCTTCGTCTTCGGTGTCACTGGAGGTTGAAACAGTGAAGAGTTGAAAGTCCAGGAAGAACTTGCGCGCTAACTCATGGCGATTGACGGCTTCGATTGCCTGCGGAACCTGACTCGGCAATTCTTTTTCAAGCCAAATTGCCGTTGAACGCAGGGTGGTCATGCCTTGCTTGGCCAATTGGATCGTAAAAAGAGTGACTGGAATAACGATGATGAGGAAAACAAGCGCTACCGACAAAATCGCCGCCCGGCGACGAATCTGCCCTTGAATCTTGGTTTCGTAAAATCTTCGACGTTCTTTCTCTTTGGGGGGCTTCTGGTGAAGGACTTGATTCCGAAAATAAAAGTCCATGCGTTCGACGAGTCGCCGAATCCGTCGATGAAATGGCATCAGCACACTTGCAAGCAAACTCCCAAGAATTATGGCATTCAATTCTGCTCGAATCAGATAGATTGCAGAACAAAAAACGATTGCCGTTAGACTGAGAAAAGCGAGTTTGGCAATGTTGGTTGCCCAGGCGGAAGAAGATTGGAGATTCGTAGAGGCGGATGGCATGGCGACAAAGACGCAATTCGATTTCTTAAGTTTAACGCAATTTGATCATTACGATGATGACCAATGGCATGATTGCGGTCTGAAGTAGCATGAAGCGAATGAGAACTTGCGAGTCCGACCATCCGAGATTCTTGCGGCAGTGGTCATGGACAGGAAACCGATAGTGGTGAAGGAAACGGACGAGCAGACATTGCTTTGCGGCTTCCTCGTCCGTCGCGAAGTTTTCTGGGTGGATGGGATTGGCGACGATGGAGCGGGGCGGGCGCGTGTCGTAACCCATTTTTTTCATGAGCCGTAGGAGTATAAGCTTGATCAGACCGGCTCCACCATTGATGAAAAGAATGGGGGCCGCCACTAGAAACATGAGAGGATTGCCGGAAACCAGGACGGAAATGCCTATGAGCAGGCCATAAAACCGACTTCCGGCACCTCCCATC
>JAFRLP010000571.1 GCA_017431185.1 Victivallales bacterium
CCCAATCCCCCCAGCAGTACAAGCAACTGCTGATGGTCGGCGGAATCGAACGCTATTTCCAGATCGCCCGGTGTTTCCGCGACGAAGATTTGCGCGCCGACCGCCAGCCCGAATTCACCCAGATTGACATCGAGATGAGTTTTGTCGAGCAGGACGACGTGATTGGGGTCACCGAGCAGATGATAGCCCGCACGGTCCAGGCCGTCACAGGCCAGCAAGTCCAACTCCCCATCGAGAGAATGACCTGGGACACGGCCATGAACCGCTACGGCTCCGACAAGCCGGACCTGCGCTTCGGGATGCCCATCCACGATTTGACGACCATTCTTGCCAACACTGGCTTCCAGGCGTTCAAGGGCGTCATCGCCTCCGGCGGGGTCATTCGCGCCATCTGCGCCAAAGGGATGGCCGCCTCCTCCAGCCGCAAGGTCATTGACGGATGGACAGAAGAGGCCAAACTGTTCGGCGCGCATGGTCTGCTCTGGCTGAAAGTCGAGGCCAATGGCGTGCTGACGGGTTCCGCCGCCAAATTCTTCACGGCGGAGGAGTCGTCCGCCATCGTCGCGGAACTTTCCGCCGAAGCGGGGGACCTTATTCTGGCGGTTGCGGACAAATGGAACGTCGCCTGCGCGGCCATGGGGCGTCTCCGCCTCTCGGTTGCCGAAAAGGCCGGTCTGCTCAAGGACTCCAAAGCCCTGCGCTTTGTCTGGATTGTCGAGTTCCCGATGTTTGAATGGAGCGAGGAGGATGGCAAATGGAATGCCGTCCACCACCCCTTCACAGCCCCCAACGAAGAGGGCTGGGCGCTGCTGGAGAGCAATCCGGGCAAGGTTTACGCCAAGGCATACGACATCGTGCTCAACGGCTGCGAACTCGGCGGTGGCTCCATCCGTATTCACCAGCCAGAGCGCCAGACCCAAATCTTCAAGGCGCTTGGCATCAGCGATGAGCAGGCGCGGTTGCGCTTCGGCCACCTGCTGGACGCCTTCTCCTTCGGCGCGCCGCCGCACGGCGGACTCGCCATTGGCCTGGACCGCTTCGTGATGCTGCTTGCCGGCGCCAAATCCATCCGTGAAGTCATTGCCTTCCCCAAGACCGCCAAGTCCTTCGACCTTATGATGGATGCTCCCGACACCGTGGATGGCAAACAACTGGAAGAACTGCATATCGCGATTACCGACAACGAGTGTACCTATTCAGCCCCCCAGGCTACTTCAATCAGAGAGGCCTAACAGCCTCGCTGGCAGGTTGGGGTCTTACACTTGGCACGTCGTACACTTGTGGCAAATCTGATACCCCGCACGTCAAAACAGGTGGAGGTTCTGAATAGATACCAACGAGCAGTCAATGAATGTCGTAGGTGCGCTTGACATCGGCAGCAACACCGTGAAATTGGCCGTCTATGAAACGGACGGCACGGCGTTTGCGCTTGTCCATGAGTCCTGCCGCACGACTCGCCTGGGCGAGGGACTGCGGGGACGCCTCCTGGCAGCCGACTCCCGCCAGCGCACCGTCTCCGCCATCCGGCACATCCTGGCGGTGGCCAGGGAACGCTTTCCCCAAATGAGGCTGGTTGGCGTGGCGACCAGCGCGGTGCGCGAGGCCGACAACGGCCAGGCTTTCCTGGCGGAGGTGACCCAGGCCTGCCATCTGGATTGCCCGCCATTGACCTTGACTGGTATACAGGAGGCCGAACTGACCTTTCGCGGGGCCTCCCTCTCCTTCCCCGGTGGCCAGACGTTCCTGAATGTCGATCCTGGCGGCGGAAGCACCGAGTGCGCCTTCGGTCAGGCGGGAAACGCCCCAACGCTGTCCCGCAGCCTGAAAATCGGATGCGGACGATGGTGCGATCGCTATGCCCTGGCAGGGTGCGCACAGGCCGATCAGTTGGAAACCGCATATAAGGCGGCATTGGAGGTTTTCCAAACTCTTCGGGAAGGCTGGGGAGCATCGGCCCTGCCATCAGGCGTCTCCGTGAGCGTCACGGGCGGCACGGCCCATGCCGTCGCCTCGTTGCTGGCGGAGAAGGTCTATCCCTTCGAGCAGCCGATGCCGCAAGTCCGGCGTGACGCATTGCGCCCCCTGCTGCATCGGCTGGCCTCTCTGGACACACGGGCACGCCAGTCCCTCCCTGGCATGCCGGAGGCCCGCGCGGCCATCATGCCCGCAGGAGTCATCATTATCCTGGCGGCCCTGGAGGTCTTTCACGCTCCCGTGTTCCTGCCGAATCCATACGGATTGCGAGCGGCCCTGGTTCGTGCCGCGCAACACGCAGCCCTGCCTCTTCTGCTCAGGGGGAAGTGAATGAAGCATGCGCTGACCATCCTCTGGCTGCTGACCGGCGTGCTTCTCGCCGAGGTGCGCGAAGTGTATGTCCTTCAGACCACAGACGCCCATGCGCGTCTCTCATCCAATCATCAAGGCGAGGTTTGCTGGCCACAGCTGGCCACAGTCCTGGCACGGGAAACCCGTGCCGTCGGCCCTGGCAAATGGCTGCTCATTGACTGCGGGGACACTGTCCAAGGCTCCCTCATCGCCAGCCTGACCCGCGGAGAGGCCGCTCTCCAGCCCATCCTCGCCCTCCCCTATGACGCCTGGATTCCAGGAAACCACGAATTGGACTTCGGCCCGCAACGCGCCGCCGAACTGTTCGCGCTGGCGGGAGACAGACTGCTCTGCGGCAACTTTGCCATCAGGGGACATGAGCGTCCCCGCGCATGGCGCATGTTTGAACGCAACGGGCTGCGGCTGGCCGTCATCGGCATGCAGGCCTCCTATTTTCTCCATTGGCTCCTGCCAGGGCAATACCGCCAGTGCATCGTCGAGAAGGCGGAAGACGTCCTGCCGCGCATTCTCCCCGAAATCACCGCGCGGAAGCCCGACGCCATCATCCTCGCCACTCACCAGGCCTGGTTCGAGGGACGGGACCCGCGCGCCGTGAACGAGGTGAACGCCATTGCCAGCCATTTTCCCGAGATAGACCTGATTCTCGGGGCGCATTCCCACCGCAAAATCCCCGGCTGCAAAATTGGTCTGAAGACCTGGTACGTCCAGGCAGGCTGTCACTGCGAGAGCCTGGGCGTGGTCAAAATCACAGCCGACAACGAAAGCCATCGGGTGCTGGACATTGAATCCTGCCTGCGGGAGGTCGCAAGTGACACGCCATCCGACCCTGTACTGGCGGACATCCTCAAACCCTGGACTGACCGCGAAAGCAACTATGCGACAGAGGACACAGGCATACGGCTTGCCCACGGCGTCAGTTCAGCGGGCCGACCTGGCCTTGGCTGCCAGACCAGCGAACTGATTGCCCGCGCAATGGCGGAGGCGACAGGGGCTGACCTGGCCTTTCACGGGCGCCTCTCCAGCGCCAGTCTCACGCCTGGCCCCCTCACCCGCCGCTCCCTCCAGGAACTTGTGCCATACGACAACACCATCGTCACCGCCACCCTGACCCAAGAGGAACTTGAGGCAATCATGGATGAACAGTGGAAGCAGCGCGAATCCTACCGCTACTGCGGTCCCTGGAACGCCTGGTTTGAGGTCGGCAGCGGCAACAAGCGCGCCGTCCTGCTGGGCACTGGTCCCGACAAGGCCCCCCCGAAGAGTGGGCAAACCTGGAAAGTCGCCTTCAACAGCCATACCGCCGCCGGGTCGGGAACATTTCTCACCTTACGCTATTTTCTCAACTCCAAACGCGCCCATCTCAAGGAAACCGACCTCAACACCCGCGACGCCGTTGAGCGATACCTCAGAAAACATCAGGGAGACCCAGGCAAAACGACTCTCTGGCTGACCACCTCTCGGCAATAAAACCGTATCCAAATAAAAAAAAAGTAAAAAAACAAGGTGAATTTGCCGATAAGTATTTGCATAATTGACTTATTCCCTGTATATTATATAGTCTCTTTTTATACCTCCCCGCATTTTTGCGGGAAACAGCGCACAAAGCAAGGAAGAACCATGTCGGTAAAAATCAGACTTCACAGAACTGGGAAACTGAACCAGGCGTGCCACCGCATCGTCGTTTCAGACGCCCGTTTTCCCCGTGATGGCCGTTACATCGAAATCATCGGGTACTACGACCCACGTCATGAGGATGAAAAGATTGACCTCGAAAGGGCTGACTACTGGATAGGCGTTGGAGCCCAGCCCAGCGAGACCGTCCAGGCCATTCTGAAACGCGCCAAGGCTGGCACCGGCGCCAAGAAAGCCCCGAAGAAAGCCGTCAAACAGGCTGAACCCAAAGCGGAGGCCCCCGCCGAGGCCGAAGCGCCCGCCGAAACTCCCGCCGCCGAAGAGGCCACTCAGGCCTGATTCGTCCAGGCAGCCCATTCATTATGGTTCTTGATTTTCTCAAAAACCTGCTGGGTGGCTCCTCCGCCGCGGAAAAGCCTCAGGTGACTGTCCCTGCCGACAGTCAGCCGGAAGAGGCTTTCCATGACGTGGCGGATGAGAACTCCGATGCAGCCATCCAGGAGTCGCACTTGCCAAAAGAACGGCGTTCGCGCCGTCGCAATCGTGGCGACAGACGAGACGAACGTGGCGGCGCCGCCCGCAAGGCAGCCCGTCAGGAAGCACTGGCCGCCCTCTCGGCAGAGGAGGCACAAGGTGTTCTCGAACAACTCAAGCAGTTCGTTCTGTTTGTGACTCAGGCCCTGGTTGACTCCCCTGACCAGCTTTCCGTCAGCGTCAACACCAAAGACGATGGCTACGTGCTGCTCATCACCTGCAGCAAGCCCGATGCGGGCAAAATCATCGGACGCAGCGGCAAAATCATCTCCGCCATCCGCACACTGGTCAACAGTTCGGCCGGCAAGGCAGGCGTCAAGGCGACCGTGGATCTCCTTGACTAAACCATTCCTCTTTCTCAATCCATGCTTCAACTCCTGGACATTGTCAGCCTGTTCCCGACAATGAGCCAGGCGGTGCTTGATGAATCCATCATCGGGCGCGCTCAACGCCGTGAGCTGGTCACCATCCG
>JAFRLP010000572.1 GCA_017431185.1 Victivallales bacterium
CTTTGCCAACATGAAAATCTCCGAGCAAATTTGACGATTTCGGCAAGTAGAGGAACAAGATGAAAAAATGCAGGTTTCATAGTGGATTCAAGTAGAAAATAGGCTAATATTTCACTGTAATGCAAATGACTAAACTACCAGAAGCTCAATCAAGGTAAAAGCACAGACACCTTTTTTCACACCAAAGCCTCCTTTTTCATCCGCAAATGCTCTTTTGCTTCGCTTACACATGCTCCGCTCCTTTTCCAAACATTTCTCGGCACATCCAAAGTCACACTGACATCTCACAGGATTTTTCCCAAGGGGATTCACAAAGTCTGCCTGTTGACGAGTTTTCCAGGAACCATGCCAGACACCATCCTGACATTTGGATTTTCAATCCTCTTCAGCAGACATTCGACCGTCTTCTGGGCCACCAGCACTGGCTGACGGGCAATGCTCGACAACTGGGGCGTGACCAATTCGCCGACAAGCATATTTCCGAATCCGAGAACCGACACATCCTGCGGAATCCGTTTTCCACGCTGAGCAAGAAGCCCCATGGCGAGAATCGCCAGGTCATCGTCATTGCAGATGATGGCGTCGCATTGCGGATCCGACGCCAGGAATGCCTCGATGACTCCGGCATACTCCTGACGCAAATCCGAAAGGTCGCATAGAACCGATGGCCCCCTGGCTGCGACTACATGCATGTTGCATCGGCAACCAAACCGCTTCAGCAACGAGGTGATTCCGTTCAGGCACGAGTCCAGATGTCCCTTCACACCCAGTCCATACGACCTCTTCACAAGTGCGTGGACATGAGTACGGCATCTACCTGCCAGGATATCCGCCGCCTCTCTGTAAGGCTCCTGGTAATCGCTGCAAACCGTGGGCACATCATGCGTCAGCAACGGCGGGTCCACAAAAAAGGTGGGACGCTGACGGCACAACGCCTCATAACGCCATTCATGCGCGGCGCCAGGCGAGCAACCAATGACCACAAAACCGTCCACATCACGCTCTATCAACTTGCGCGCGCCATCGGCAATGCTCTCCGTCTCACTTCGGGTGTAGAGTATGAAAGGCAACAGGCCATGCTTCCGCAGTTCGGCGTCCAAGGCAATCAACTCCAGTCCTGTCCGTTCAACATGCAAGCCGCCAGAGAGAATCCCAATGATGTTGCTGCGCCCCTGAACCAACGTGCGCGCGGTGGCATTGGATATGTAGCCCAGATTCTTCGCCGCCTCGCATACCCGCTGCCGTGTCTTGGCTGATATCCGCGGATGCCCTGACAACGCACGGCTCACCGTTGCCGGAGTAATGCCGAGATACTCCGCTATGTCCGCGCCTGTGATGCGACTGCTCTTGTCCATAATCATATCTCAATTGCGTTTGTGTAATCGATTGCATAATATAATTCACTGCGTGAGATTGTCAAATTCCTTGAGCATTCTCCTAACGGGTGATGGTCGCATCCATTGGATGCTTTTCCAGCCAAAGCCTCGCCTTTCGCTGCGACATCCTGAAATCCTTGGCAAGATACGAGACTATTTCCTGAAAGGCGACGCCCAGGGCGTTCAGCCTGGCGACATAGCGGGACATCCCCTGCTCATTTCCTTCCTTCCTGCCCTGCTCTTTGGCCTGTCTGCACCAAACCTTTTCCGCGTAGCACATGTCAATCCTCTCCTCTTTCTCCGGTATCTCGAACTGAGCGCCCGAGATGGCCTTTATGAGGCACACCGTATCCTTCGGCACGCCCCTGAAATCCTCATCGTGCTCCAGCATCCTGCGCAACACCCTCGGATGCCCCCTATTCTTCATATACTTTATCACAGTTCTGAGAGTTTTCTCGGCGGTCGGCAGAAATTTGTCAGGAACGTGACACAGATCCAGAACCCTCATGCGGAATTGCGGTATATCCTCCTTGCGCAGCGGGGGAGTGACCTTGGCCACCAGCTCCTGGAAAGTCCGACCGCGAGGCCATCTCTTCCGTCCCGAGTTCACGACCAGGGTGAACACCTGGTGAAAAGGGGGATTCCGGCATAACCGAAAAAGTTCCTTGCGCCGTTTCCGAGGGCTCTTGATCTTCTGGCACTGCTTCATCAGCGCATCCCGTTGCCGATTGTAGCGGAGCAGATTCATGAACAGCACGCGATGGGTCATCAGCGGGTCGAAATCAGACTGGTTCTCGATGCCCATGATGGCGCAGGTGCAGCTCTCGCCCTCCCCCCAGGCGACAGTGAAGCAGGAGTCGCGCAATCTCGACGGGGCGCGACTTGCCGTCGCCCGTGTCATCCGAGGCCAAGACCTCGTATGGGCATTCCGGCTTTATCCGCTCTGGCGTGAAGCAAGCCGTTCCGCCTGGATTCAATGCCAGGTTCAGCACCCCCGCGACATTGCGGGAATCCTCCAGAAAACATTTCCAAGCCAAGTCTATCTTTGACGACATCTCCAATCTCCAATGGTTACTCACCGCACCTCGAAGGCGAAGAGGCGGCAGCGTGGAGCGCCCCAGGTGGTGAGCGGAATCAGCCGAACAGCCTCGACTGTCGCCGTGAGAGGAATCCTGACCATGCGGCGGGCGTTGTCGTCCCGTTCCGCCAAAGCGACCCAGCGGCCATCAATTTTGCCTTCCAGTCGGAAGGACTTCACCAGGCTGGCGGGCAGTCGCCGTGGCGGTGTATGCAACGGGTAGTTGGAGAGGCAATTCTTTTCAATGGCGTGTGAGCAGGAACCTTCCCCGTGGCGATTCAGGTCGCTGTCAAAGGTGATGCGGGCCTCATGCAGTGTCACAGGCGCATCGAAGGCATACTCGACGAAACCGCCAGGCGCACACTCCCAGGAGTTGTCATGCCAGCCGTCCGCCCCATCTGGCGTGGGACGGTCAAGGCCGTTGCGGAGGTTCTCGGGCACTCCTTCTGAGGCCGTCAGATGCGCCTTGGCGCTCAACGGCGCAACAGCGCGGGCATGCCACGGCAGGAAGCAGTCATCGTCCATCAGCGTCTGTTGAAGTTCGCGGATATGGCGCTCATACACGCCACGCGGGTCGGTGTTTTCGCGCACGGCGATGGCGGCAGCCGTCCCCGCCGCCTGTCCGCAGGTTCCGCAGGTGAACATGACGCGGGTGGAGGAGAGCGCGGCGTGAGTCACGCTGATGTTCCGCCCCGCAAACATCAGGTTGGCGATGTTGCGCGAATAGAGACAACGATAGGGGATGCCATACGGAGAAGGAGCAGGATGGAAGATGTTCGGAGAGTCAGGCCAGCGGAGTCCAGCGGGGTTATGGTCGTCCATTGACCATCCGCCATAGGCGACCATATCGTCGAACCTGCCCTCGGAGCGCACATCGTTCTGGGTGAGGATATGGTCGCCCAGATAGCGCCTGCTTTCCCGTTTGCCAGGCAGAAAGCCCACCCAGTCCAGTTCCCAGTTGTCCGCACCGTATGAGCCGCGGTTCTTGATATGGTCCCAGACGCCGAAGGCGACGGCGAGCAATTCGTCCCTCAGCTGTTCCGTGTCGCGGATGGAGTCGTCCTCCCCGCCGAGTTCCATCCACCAGAAGTTCTCCAGTCCCGTGAAGCCCAGGAGGCGTTTTGGGAAACACTCCGCCGTCGGGTAGCGTTTCGCCCATTTTGGGGGCGTGTAGGTGACGGGGTGGTCGGTTTCGCGCGCCTGGATGAGACAGCTCATCCCCATGGTCTTTCGGTCAGCCGTCTCGGGTTCGATGTCCTCGCCGAATTCCGCCCGTGCCTCACGTCCGACGCGATAGTCGGCTTCCGTGAGCGGTGCAAGCACACTGTCTCCGGAGCAGTCCAGGAATATTCGTGCGAGGAAGGTGTGCCAGAGTTGCGTGGTTCCCTGCCAGCCAGTGACGGAGCGGATGCGTCCGCCGTCCATCTCCGCCTGGTTAACGGAGCAGTTCAGGAATAGTTCCAGATTCTCCTGGAAACGCGCAGCCTCGTAGGTGACGCTGTCCCAGATGGAGAAATTGCTGGTCGGATTGCGGTAATCGTTCTCCAGGCAGAGTTCCTCCACAATGCCGGTTTCGCGGTTGTTCAGGCCACGCGCCCCGCATAGCCACATGCGTATTTCGCTGGAGGCGTTGCCGCCCAGCATGGGACGGTCGTTCACCAATGCCACCTTCGCCCCATGGCGGGCCGCCGCGATAGCCGCGCACATCCCCGCAATCCCGCCACCGACCACGCAGACATCCACCTGATGCTCACGCTTCCCCATCTTCACTTTCAGCTTCTCCATCTTCACTTTCAGAATATTTTGCTTTTTTGCCGTGCGGAGCACGGTCAACCTTCGGGAAATCACATCACCTTGAAGCGGGGCATGTCCTGGATATCGACCAAGCCAGTCAGACGCCCCTGGCCATCCACCACCAGAATATCATCTATCTTGCGTTTCTCCAGTATCTTGAGAATCTCGACCGCCATCGCCTCCTCATTGATGGAGATGGGATTGCGCACCATCACGGCGCCGATTTCACTGCGCAGCACGTCAGGGTTGACAAGCAACTGGCGGCGGAAATCGCCGTCCGTGAAAATGCCCAGCAGGACGCCGTTCTCGTCTGTGATGGCGACGGCTCCGCTTCTGGTGTTGGTCATGGTCAGCAGCCCATCCTTGACCGTGGCGGAGGGCAGGACTTTGGGCAGATGATCGCCCGTGCGCATGATGTCCTTGACCTTCAGCGTGATGCTTCGGCCAATCGCCCCTGCGGGATGACGCATGGCGTAGTCGTTGATGCTAAACTGGTGGCACTGCATGAGCACCATCGCCAGCGCGTCGCCCAAAGCCAGCAGCGCCGTGGAGGTGGTGGTCGGCGCCAGGTTGAACGGGCACGCCTCGCGCGGCACGGGCATCGCCACCACCAAGTCCGCCATCTTGCCCAGGCGCGAATCCGCCTTGCCAGTCACCGCCACAATGTCCACACCCATCCGATGGACGGCGGGGAGCACATTGAGCAGTTCGTCCGTCTCCCCGCTGTAACTGACCGCGAGCAGCAAATCGTTATGGGAGACCATCCCCAGGTCGCCGTGCATCGCCTCCACCGAGTGCATGAACACCGCCAGGGAACCAGTGCTGGACAGCGTGGCCGCGATTTTCTTGCTGATGTGCCCGCTTTTGCCCACCCCCGTCAAAACCAGTTTGCCGCCTTTTCCCTGGACGGCCAGGCAACGCTGCACCAACTCGACAAACGAGTCGCCCAAATCCTCCTTGAGCGCATGCAGTCCCTCGATTTCAATGTCCAGCACCTCGTAGGCGCGTTTCAAAATGCTCTGCTTGTCATTCATGGCGTTCCTCACAAAACGTAAACGGTATGTTTGAATGTTTCTTTACCACTTCACAGCCATTCCCGTGCAATTGAGCCCGCTGCCGATGCCCAGCAGGGCCAGATTCGTACCTGCGTGAAGCACCCCCTGTTCCTCCGCCATGGCGCAGGTGACAGGCCAGGAGGCGGAACCGCAGTTGCCCAGCATCGGATAGGTGACGAAATCCTTTTCGGGGGAGAGGCCAAGCGTCTCGAACAGCAGACGGCTATGCGCCTTGCCGACCTGATGCGTGCAGATGGTGTCGGGGGTGTCCGCATCCCATCCCGACTCCGCCTGAAGAATCTCCCACATCTGGCGGGCTGCCTCAACGCCCGCGTGCAGGAGAGCCTGGGAATCGGTGGCCATGAGCGGGGCGCTGCCGTCCACCATCCCGCCGTTGGCGTCTCCCTGGCAAAGTTCATTTGCGGTGGTGTCAGTCCAGTTCGCGGCAGCCAGCAGGCGATGCCCCGTCCGCGACCGGGACTGGGCACGGACGACAATGGCCGCCGCGCACGAGCCGATGGTCAGGGAGGCGAACTGGTCTTTGACGCTTCGGCGGGTCAGCGTCAGGTCGGCGTTCAGCCGTTCCACGGTATTCTCCACCAGCGGCCCTGCATTCTCCCCGCAGACGGCCAAGCCCGTGTCAATCTGCCCCAGTTCAATCATGTTGGCCAGCATCAGCACCCCGCTCGCCATCCCCAGGCAGGCATTGGAAATGTCGAAATTCAGGCAGTGGTGTCCCAAACCCAGGAGGCGGTGAACCGCCGTCGAGGTGGCCGGCTCCACAAAGTCACGCGACACCGAGCAGTGAATGAGGCACTGCACCTCGCCGGGGGCGACCCCCGCCTTCGCCAGCGCGGCTCTGCCCGCCCGCGCAGACGCCACGCTGGGCAACGTGCCGGGCTTCCAGAAACGCCTGGTCACAATGCCGCTCATCAGTTCCAGACGCCCCTCGGGCAGATGCAGCCGCCCATACAGGGGCGACAGACGCTGCTCCAGTTCGGTGGAACTCACGACTGTTTCAGGCAGGGCATACCCTATCGCTTCCAGGCAGGTCTTGGCAAATCTCATAATCGGGCAGGATGATGGCTGTCGCAGGTATTGTCACAGGCTCAACGCCTCTACCGTCTGGCGGCAAGTTGGTCGGCGGTGACGGCGAAGATGATAATGAAGCCGATGACAATCAACTGAAGGTTGGTGGAGACTCCAAGCAGGGTCAGGCCATTGCGCAGGAAACTGATGAGAAGCGTGCCGATGAGCGTGCCGGTCATCGTCCCTTTCCCGCCAGAGGGTGAACATCCCCCGATGATGACGGCGGCAATCACATCCAGTTCCATGGACAATCCGGCGGATGGCTGGGCGGAACTGGAACGGCTGGAGTAGATCATCGCCGCCAGACCGGTAAGCAACCCCATCAGAGAATAGACATAGACCAGCATCCGGTTGACATTGATGCCGGCATGGAAAGCGGTGGCGGGATTTGACCCCACCGCATAGACGTAGCGCCCGAACTTGGTGTGCTTCAGCAGAAAGCCACAGCCCAGCAAGACGATGGCAAACAGCCAGAGGGAGACCGGAATCCCCAGAATCCGCCCCGTGTCCAAATAGGTGTAGGCGGAGATGGCAAAGGGCTTGCCGTCGTTCATCACGTATGAGACGCCGCGGAAAATGCTCATCGCGCCCAAGGTGACGATGAACGGCGCAAGCTTCAGCCGGGTGATGCACACGCCATTGAACAGCCCGCACAGTCCGCCCACCAGGATGCCAGTCAGGGTGCCGGTCAGCATCGCGCCCGTCCCCATGGACACGAACTCCCCGGAGCAGATGCCAGCCCAGGTGCCGCCGCCGATCAGCAGCATCACCACCGACCCCAGCATGCCAGTCATGGCCAGCATGGAGCCGATGGAGAGGTCAATGCCCGCCGTGATGATGACAAAGGTCATGCCCGCCGCCATGATTCCGTTGGCGGCGGAACGGGTCAGGACATTGGAGATGTTCTGACCCGTGAGAAAGGTGTCAGGGGTCAGAAATGTCCACAGCGAGATGATGAAAAGCAGTGAACTGAAGGGAAGCAGTTGTTTGGCAAATCTGTTCATTATCGGCTGTCCAGTTTGGAGTTATCCGGCGGCATGGCGGAGAATGATCTCCTGAGTGGCCTGCTGGCGGGGCAGGTTGGCGGCGAGCCGCCCGTCCCGCATCACCAGAATGCGGTCGCAGACCCCCAGAAGTTCGGGGAGTTCGGAGGAGATGAGCAGGATGGCCTTGCCCGACTCGGCCAGACTGTTGAGCAACGCATAGACCTCCTTCTTGGCCCCCACGTCAATTCCCCGCGTCGGCTCATCGAAGATGAGGAACTCGCTTTCCGCCATCAGCCAGCGCGCCAGCAGCAGTTTCTGCTGGTTTCCCCCCGAGAGGTTGCTGGCGGGTTCGTCTGGTGAATTCCATTTGGTGTGCATTTCGGCGCTGAACAGCTCGGCCAACCTGCGTTCACGCTTCAGGTCAAGCAGCAGGTTCATTCCGATATGCTGGAAATTCGGCAGGGTGATGTTCCATGCGCAGGGCAAATCGACGCACAGCCCCGTGCGCTTGCGGTCTTCGGTGAGATAGGCGATTCCGGCGCGGATGGCGTCGGCGGGCGAATGAACCGTCAAAGGCTCGCCCCGAAGCGTCATTTTGCCTGAGACTCCAGCCGTGACTCCGAAGATGGCATTCGCCACCTCGGTGCGCCCCGCGCCGACCAGACCCGCCATTCCCACGATTTCACCGGCACGGACCTCAAAGCCGATGTCAGAGATTTTACGGTGGTCGGTCAGCCCCGTGACGGAAAAGGCCACCGCTCCAATCTTCGACTGCCGCGGCGGATAGTAGTCCGTCAACTCCCGCCCCACCATCAGGCGGATGATGCGCTCCGACGGCATTTCGGCAAGCGGGGCGGTGGCGACCAGCCCCCCATCCCGCAAAACCGTCACCACATCCGCCAGCCGCTGGATTTCCTCCATACGATGACTGATATAGACGATGGCCAGCCCGCGCTTGCGCAGTTCGCCGATGATGCGGAAGAGCTGCTCTGCCTCCTTCTCGGAAAGCGCGGAGGTCGGCTCGTCCATCACAATGATTTTGGCCTGGCGGTGCAACGCCTTGAGCAGTTCCACCAACTGCGACTCCCCGATGCTCAACTCCGCCACTGGCGAATCGGGGTTCAAGTGAAAACCATATTGCCTGAGCAGATGCTGAACGGCGCCACGCATGGCCTTCGCGTCCAGCCGCCACGGCTGGCCAGCCACAGTCAACTCCCGTCCCAGAAAGATGTTCTCCGTGACCGTCAGATGCTCCGCCAAATCCAGTTCCTGGTAAATCATCGCAATGCCCGCCCGAATGGCGTCCAGCGGACAGGAGGGACGATAGGGCTGCCCCTCCAGGGACATCTCCCCGGCGGTAGGCTGATACACGCCAGACATGATTTTCATCAACGTGGATTTGCCCGCGCCGTTCTCGCCGCAAATGGCGTGAACTTGTCCTGGACGCAGTTCCAGGCTGATGTCCCGAAGCACCGAGACCTTACCGAATGACTTGGCTATGTGCTGGAAAGTGAACATAACGGAAGGTATTGGGAAAAAGCGTGCCTGTTCAAAGCCCCAGGGCAGAGGGGAAGCGCTGCTTCATTTCAGCCAGATTGCCCTTATCGACAATCATGCTGGGAACATTGTTTTGCCGAGCCAGGCTCTCGCCGCGCAGGGCCTGCAACGCCAGTTTCACTCCGCAGTAGCCTATCTCAAAGGGATTCTGGACAATGAGAGCCTCCACTTCACCGCGTTCAATGCCCTCCAGCAAAACGGGGTCGGAATCAAAGCCCACGTACTTGACCTTGCCTGCCAGCCCGCTGCCCTGCAAAGCCTTGTACGCGCCGACGGAGGAAGGATGGTTCACCGCGAACACACCGTCCACATTGCCCAGTTTGGTCAGCATGTCGGTGGTGCGCTGGCGGGCATCCTCCACGGTGCCCAGGGTATATTGCTCAGCGGCGATGGTGACGCCAGGGAACTCCTTGGCGACCGTCTCCTTGAAGCCCCTGGCCCGCTCGTCCGTCGAGGCGGAGTTCTGCACATAATGCGTAAGAATCACGGTTCCGTGGCCGTTGAGAGCGGCGCATAGTCGGCGCGCCCCGTCCGCACCGCCACGGTAATTGTCGGTGCCCGCAAAGGCATGGTAGCGCTCGTTGTCAACAGGCGAGTCAATGATGATGCAGGGCAGCCCCGCATCCACGATTTTATCGACGGAACGGGCCAGCGCGGTGAAGTCATTGGGGCCGAGCACCACGGCGGCGACTTTGCGCACCAGAGCGTCATCAACGGCCTGGATCTGGCGTTCACGGTCGGTCTCCGTCTCGGGGCCATTCCAAAGCACATCCACCTGTCCATCTTCGCCAGCGGCCTTCTCCGCCCCCTGGCGGACGGTCGCCCACCACATGTTGGCCGTCCCCTTCGGAATGACCGCCAACGTAATGCGCTTCGCATTCCGGGCTTGGTGACGGAATTTCTTGACGACTCCCGCCGTGAACAGCACGGCGGAAACCGCCAGAATGGCAATGACCAGGTAGTTTTGCTTCATCATCAACCTCGCAGTTCATTTGCGTCCCAATTCAATGGAACGGTCGCGGGCGGCAATCACAGTCTTGGCTATCAGTTCACGGAACCCCGCATCCCTCATCACGGCCAGGCCAGCCGCCGTGGTGCCATTGGGGGAAGTCACGGCGTCGCGCAATTCGTCAGGCGAACCCAGACGACGCGCCAGCATCTCCGCCGCCCCCGCAATGGTCTGGAGGGTCAAGTCCAGCGAAATGTCCGCGGACAGGCCGACCTGTTCGCCCGCCAAGGCCATCGCCTTGGCCAGCTCAAAGACGTATGCGGGGCCGGAGCCGGAGAGCCCGGTCACGGCGTCCAGCAGTTCCTCCGGGACTTGGTGCGCCACGCCGGCGCTGCCGAGCAGCCGCTGGGCGAAACGGCAATCCCCGTCCGTGGCCTCTGGGCCAGGGGCAAAGCAACTGGCCCCCTTGCCGACCATCAAAGGGGTGTTGGGCATGACGCGGATGACCCGCCCCGTATGCAGCCACTCCCGCAAGGAGGCGATGGGAATGCCGGCGCAGATGGAGATGACCAGCGCGCCAGCGCGCAATGGCGGCAGCGCGGCGGTCACCGCAGGGGCGACCTGCGGCTTGACCGCCAGCAGCAGGATGTCCGCCTGGGGAATCAGCGGGGCCGCCTCCGCTACGCAGGCAATCCCCGTGGCGCGGGTGAAGTTTTCGCGCGCCTGCGGCGACACATCCACCGCAGTGACATCCGCCACGGGCAGCAGCCCGCTTTTCGCGATGGCGGTTCCCAGGGCGGTCGCCATCTTGCCTGCCCCAATCAACAGCAGTCTGCTCATTATGCCTTCTCCTTGTTTGCCCGTTCCAGAGCACGATGGGCGATGTCATGTCGATAGGTCATGCCCGACCAGGAGATGCGGGACACTGCTGCGTATGCGTTCCTGACGGCGGCGCCGATGTCGTCCCCCAAGGCGGTGACGCCCAGAACCCGCCCGCCATGGGTGACAATGGAATCGCCGACGCGCCTGGTCCCAGCATGGAAAACGACCGCGCCATCCCGTTCCGCCTCGTCCAGTCCCGAAATGACATCCCCTTTGGGATAATCGCCAGGGTAGCCCTGGGCGGTGAGCACGACGCAGACGGCTGGCTGCTTCGTCCACTCCAGTTGAACCTCCGCGAGCCGACCATCTGCCGTGGCGGCAAGGGCGCCGGCCAAATCGCTCTTCAGGCGCATCAGAATCGCCTGCGTCTCAGGGTCGCCGAACCGGACATTGTACTCCAGCACCTTGGGACCGTCCGCAGTGATCATCAGGCCGGCGTAGATGACCCCCCGGAAATCCAGTCCGTCCTCCTGCACGCCCTTCACGAAAGGCTGGAGGATTTGGCGGTCAATGACCTGCCAGAGTTCATCCGTGACGACTGGGGCGGGGGAGTACGCCCCCATTCCGCCCGTGTTGGGGCCTTCATCCCCGTCCAAGGCGCGCTTGTGGTCTTGCGAGGAGGCCAGCGGAAGGATGGTCTTGCCATCGCACAGCGCGATGATGGAGGCTTCCTCTCCAACCAGGCACTCCTCAATGAGCACGGAGGCGCCGGCGGCGCCAAACCTCCCGTCAAAGCAGTCGCGCACGGCTGCCTCGGCCTGGGAGAGCGTCTCCGCAACCACGACCCCCTTCCCCGCCGCCAGTCCGTCCGCCTTGATGACGATGGGCGCACCCTCGGAACGGACGTATGCCAGCGCCGACTCCGCATCCTCGAAACGGGCGGCCTTGGCGGTGGGAATGCCGTGACGGCGCATGAACTCCTTGGCGTAGGACTTGGAACCCTCCAGCCGCGCCGCCTCACGTGACGGCCCGCAGATGCGCAGGCCACGCGCACGGAAGACATCCGCGATACCGGCGCACAGCGGGGCCTCGGGGCCGACCATCGTCAGCGTGACTCCCTCCCGCTGGGCAAATTCCGCCAGTTCCTCCGGCTTGGAAAGAGGAACGGACTCCACCCCGCGCATTCCGGGATTGCCGGGCGCACAGTAAATCTTCTCCACTTGAGCACTTTGGGCAATCTTCCAGGCCAGGGCATGCTCACGTCCACCGCCGCCAATCAAAAGGACTTTCATGCTAGTCGTCTGTCAAGTAAAAAAAAGAGTACAGAGGTGCAGGGATGACAAGGGGGCGCCTTGTCATCCCATCGCGCAAAACAATCCCCCTGCTGTCAGTAGTTGGGGCCAAGGAAGGCACAGGCGCGGTAATCGTCATTGCCGAAGCGCTGCCACATCGTGGGCCGGAAGATGTCCTCGGCGGGCACGTTGGTCATGTCAACCGGAATGCGGAGCATGGCGCAAAGCGTGATGAGGTCGGCGCCCACGTTTCCGAAGGAACTTCCGTCGTGGTTGGGGCCGATGGCGTTCATGTACTCGTAGGAGGTCATTCCACGCGGAGTCCAGAAGGTCTGCGGCCAGGTGGGGTCGGTGACCTTCTGGATGTGGTCAGCCACCTTCTTGGGCAGTTCCACGGAGTCGCCCTCGACCACGCTGAAGGTCAGCATGTTGTCCACGCAGTTCATGCGATAGGAGGTCAGCGGGATTCCGCCAGGAGTGGTGAACTGGCTGGAAAGTCCGTCGCCCGGGAAGTAGGTCAACGCGGCGTTCATGTAGTTGGTGCCCGCCAGGATGGCCTTGAGCAGGGCCGCCTGGTATTTCTGGTTGTCGCAGATGTCACGCCACACCAGCTGGATGGGCGTACACTTCTTCGCCTTGATGAGTTTCCACAGGTCAACGCCGAACTCCAGCGCCGCCGCTCCCGAATTGCGCTTGTCGATGATGCCGTTCGGGCAGATCTTGGAGACGTCAACGCCCGTCGCCTTCTTGATGGAGGAAGCCGTCCAGTTCGTGCGGATGTCCGCGAACAGCTGCGGGGCACCGCCGGAAATCAGGTTGCCCAACAGCATTCCCATGCCGTTCTTGGAGTCATTCTCGGTGGCCCAGGGCGTGGGGGCGTGGAAGCCATTCCAGTCCCAGCTGGAGTTGATGAGCGACTCGGTGACGTCAAAGTTGGGGTTGTAGTCCGTCCATTGCCGCTGTCCCTGGGAACCGCCGACGATGGCGTTGACGCCCTGCGCGTATTCGACGTCGGCCTTGAAGCCCTGCTTCTTGCCGACTTTCGCGTCCGCCAGTTTGGCGTTGCCGTGCATCAGGTCGCGGCAGATGAGGGTCATCTTGAGGCATTTCTCGACGAGTGCGTCGTTGTCGAGGCCAAAGCGGCGGGCTGCGGGTTCGTTCAGCCAGGTCTTCCTGAACTGCTTGAACCAGGCGACGGCCTTCTTCAGTTCCTCGTGGTCGTAGAAGTTGGTGTCGATGCGCCCGTTGATGATGCACTGGTCAACGGAGACCGTGCCCATGCCCAGGTAGTGCAGGAACAGGTTGCGGCGCACGTCGGAGCCGATGATGCCCATCGCGACCCCGCCGACAGACAGGTAGTTCTTGCCGCGCATGTAGGCGACGGCGGCTGCGGCGCGGGCAAAGCGCAGAAGACGGGTGGCCACAAAGTCGTTGAGCGGGCCATCCTCATCCTCCAAATCGGGGGAATAGACGCAGAAGATGGGGCGCTTCTTCTCGTCCATGGCCGCGGTGAAGGCCTTGAGCCAGACGGCGCCTGGGCGGTCTGTCTGGTTCAGTCCGTAGGCGCACTGCTGCCATTCGCTGGAGCCGATGCCCTGGGCCGCCCCCATGAGTTCGTCGGAGTACGACCAGCTGCGCCCGACCCAGATGTTCGCGCTCACGCCCTGCGTGGCGTAGTATTCCTGGGCACGTGCCGCAGTGCGCGCGCCATAGACAATCTCCGGCGCGACCACCACGCGGACAGGCTTGCCGTTCGGCTGGCGCACCTGTGTCGTGATGAGGTCATAGACCTTCTCCACCATGCCCCAGGTTTTGATGGCATTGTCCTCGTAGGCGCCAGAGCGTCCATCGGACACTGGGGTGATGGCGATGGTAGGCTCCGCTCCCAGAACAGCCTTGTCGGCCTGCTGGAAACTGCGCACGGGATTGGCTAGCTTTTTGAAGTCGGGACGTTCGGTGCTCTTGACCATGATTTCTTGGCTGGGTTGTGGTTGGAGGTTTGAAAAAAGAAAACAAAGACACAAAAATGTTCAAAATCATACCAGATGACAACAATATACACCACAAGCCCGCAAAAAACTCGCCGCTTCTCCGTTTTTTTGAAAAAAAACAGTCCCACCCACCTGTTTTGACGTTCGCAACCTCAGATTTGCCACAAGGGCATGGCGTGTCAGGCGTGAGACCCCAACCTGCCCGCGAGGCATTTAGGCCTCGCGGATTGAAGTGGCCTGGGGGGCTGAATAAAAAAATAAAAAAATTCATCGCCTCCTGAAAGATTTTGTCAAGATGGTGTACATTATTTCTGTGAAGTGGAAAAAAGGCCCCGAAGTGACATTGAACCCATCAGCAAAAAAGGAGAACCCAGCATGAACAAGCACAGCACCATCAGCGTATTTGCCGCAATTGCGGCCTTCGCCGTCGGCTTCGGCACGGTGGCACAGGCTGGCCATCACCACCACCACCACCACTATCCACCGCATCGTGACCTCTACGTCGCATTGGATGTGGTCTCCGTCATCGCCGACATCCTTACCCCGCGCACCATCTATCGCCCGACGACCACGACCACCACGACCTACGTCCAGCCGACCACGACCTACGTCCAGCCGACCACGACCTACGTGAATCCTGCCGCCGTGGCTCCAGTCCCCGTTGCGAATGTTCCTGTGGCAGCGCCCGTCGCCACCGTTCAGCAGCCCTCTGTGGTGGCTGTTCAACCTGTACAGCCTGTGGTGGTTCAGCAGACCTCTCCCGTCGTTGTCCAGGAGACGGTCTCCCCCGTGTACGCAGACCCCATCCCCCGCTATCGCCCCTACTATTACTACGGTCCCCGCTGGTATGCCCCCTACTACTATGGCTCCGGCCCGCGCTGGAGCGCACCTGCACCGCATTTCCATCATCACCATGGACACGGGCCGGCGTTCCGCCCTGCTCCAGCGCCTCATGTACACGGAGGCTTCCACGGACGTCCACGCCACTGACGACTCCACTTCGGCGGACTGCACTGGCAGTCCGCCGCGACTTCGAGGAAACAAGGCGCAAAGACCAGCGCTTTGCCAGGAAACAAGGGACAAAGGCCCGCACTTTGCCCCTTGTTTTTTTTGTATGACACAGCATCGGCATTCTCCCCGTCTGCCACCCAGCCGCCAGCCTTCAGCCCTCCAGCCTCTTCTGTCCTTTTTGTCCTTTTTGTCCTTTCCGTCCAAAAAAAACAGGAAAATGCGCCCAACCGAGTTGACAACCCCAAAAACCGGGCTATATTAATAGAACGCGCCCAATCAGGAGCGAACCTCCTGGTTTTGGCACGGCTCTCAAAAACGGGACAGGCAAGAGGCCGCCGCCGGGAAACTTTTTTCGGAAAAAGCGGCCAGACGGCTTGCAAAAGCCCGAAAGCGTGCTAAATTAAACGACGCAACAATCGGAAAGGCCGGAGACGGCCGGCCCGATGGCTCCTTGGAAACTGAGCAGCGCAGTATGATGCGAGAAATCATACAATGACGATAAGGATAAGGTC
>JAFRLP010000573.1 GCA_017431185.1 Victivallales bacterium
AGCTTTGGACAGCTATAAGGACGGGCTTGATAAGACCGGCTTTCTCGGTACGCTTGGTCAGGAGCTCATCAACATGCCTTCTCATATGGCGGTGCTGACATTCCTTGTCGAAACAACCCTGGAAAAGGTGCTGGGAATGACAGGTCGATTTTGCCCCAGACGGGCTTCCAGCCGCGGAGTAGCTCCTGGTACATCAGCGTTCGAGCGACCTTGGGCAGGTCGGCGAGGTTTTTCGTTGGTCCGAAGTCCACTGAAACCTGGAGTTTTTCCGACCATTTGGGGGCGAGCGACGCCAACGCCTGGTCAATCTGAACCCGCTCATCGCGCGTTGCATTCTGTGCAAAGACAAAGAAGTCCAAGTCGTTGTAGAGGCTGTCGCCGGTCGGAGTGCGGAGGATGCCTCCCTCGCCGCGACCATACCCGCCACCCAATACGACTGCGACCAATTTCGGCTGTTGAAGCGCGTCAATCTCCCGGGCAAGGTCCTCCAGCGCGGCATCCAGCTTTTCCTCCAGCGCGGGGCAGGGTAGGGCGGTGTAGCTTCGTGGTGCGGTCATTTTGGGGGTGTCGAAATGGCATTGTCGCTTTCGGAGGCCGACGATGGCTCGATGTCCGTCTCCGCCGTTGGTGTGGAGGAACGGAATTTCGGCGGCAATTCGTCAGGTGCGTCGGGCGGTGGCTCGGAAAGCTGGAAGAGGCGCTTCAGCAGGCTTCGGCAGACTACGCCGACCATCATGGAAATCGTGCGGTGCTGTTGGTAATAGACATCGCCCTGTTCGAGCGTCTTCTCGTCATAGGGCAGCAGGTATCGGTCCAGGAAGCGGAAAGCGTAGTCCGGGTCTTTTGCTCCGACACGCACAAGGTTGGTTTTCCAGACCAGCACTCCCCAACATTTCGGATAGACGCGGAAGAGCAGATGGAAGAAGGGAACCTTGTCCAGCCAGGTTTTGAACAAGCACCCCAGCAAGAACCACGGCAGGAGACTGATGATAAGAATTGCCGCAATCGGGATGCTGACCACTCGGAAGCGATCGAAGAGCTTCCGGCGGCTGTCCATGGCCAGGAACTCCTCCTGGAGGTCAACGAAGGCACCGCTATGGACGTCAATCACACGGTTTCCGCAGACGATTTTGTCCTCCAGGTACATTCGGCTGCCGAGGTAGGTGTTGTCCAAGATAACGGAGTGCTTGACGGTGGTGTAGTCATCGAGCAGGGTGTTTTTTCCGAGGATGACCCCGTTGGTCAGCGTGAGGCTTCGGCCCAGGTAGCAGTTGTCCTGGATGATCAACGGCGGTTCGAGTGTGCAGTTCGGGAGGATGGTGATGTTCCGTCCAATGCCCTGGTCCTTCTGGTCGGTGTATCCGGGCAGGGTGTAGATGCCTGGGTTTTTCAGCAGGGTGAAATTCAACTCGAAATAATTCTCGATGTCGTTGAGTGGGTGGAGCGGGCAGGCGCATTCATAGAATTTTCCGTTTCGCCACAGATAGACTCCGGCTGGGAGATTCTGGGCGGCGGGGTTGGCGGGGCGCAGGTCCCGCAGTAGGTCTTCTGGAACAGTGAGTTTCGGCAGGGGCATGCCCCAGAAGAGCAAAAGCCCTTCTTCCAGAGTGCAGGGGATGCGCGGCTGTGCCTGAAGGAGTTCTGTGGGCGATGGGCAGAACGCGGGCGAAAGATAGGTCAGCTTGGTGGACCAGTAGCCACTGCGTTTCGACAGGGAGGACAGACGCTCGGCCGGATAGCAGTCAACGATGTACAGCTTGTCGATGTCGCCCAGCATAGAACAGAGGTCGAGCAGATAGGCGCACCATTCCTTGCCGGCGATGGGAAGTTCTCCTGGCGGCTTGTCCGGGAAGTATTTTCTGCACCAATCCAGGCAGGGGGTTCCGATGTAGATGCACGCCTTCATCCCGTCAGTAGGCTCCTTTGCCCGTGAATACTGCGGGGATGGTTTTGAGCAGGATGATGATGTCCTGCTTGATGCTCCAGGACTGGATGTATTCCTTATCCAGATAGACCTGTTTCTTGAACGGTAGGTCGCTACGGCCGGAGACCTGCCAGACGCCGGTCAGGCCGGGTTTGACATTCATGCGCTTGCGGTCGTCGGGGTTGTAGATGGATACCTCGTTGGGCTTGGCGGGACGCGGGCCGACGAAACTCATGTCGTTGAACAAGATGTTCAGCAACTGAGGCAGTTCGTCGATGCTGAATTTCCGTATAAAACGTCCCACGCGAGTGACCCGGGGGTCCTTTTTCATTTTGAAGGTCACACCGTCCGCAGACTCGTTCTGGTTTTTCAAATCGGCCAGCAACTTGTCTGCCCCTACATGCATGCTTCGAAATTTGAAGAAGCGGAAATGGTGCCCATATTTGCCGACTCGCGTTTCGACATAGAAGACCGGTCCAGGCGAGTCGAGCTTGATGGCAATGGCCACGGGGATAAACACCAAAGGCCCCAGAATCGCCAATGCCGCAATGGAGGCGACCAGGTCAAAAAGTCGCTTGATGAAGTAGGAAAAGCGGACCGTGAAACGCCATGCCCACATCCGAAGCGCGTTGTGGTGGCGGTTCCCCAGATCGCGACGTGCGTCAAAGTCCGCCAGCAGGGAATTAACAATATTGGAAATCGAATCGTTTTGATAAGACATGGTGAATAGTTCGTATTTTATCAGGGCATCCGCCGAAAGACGCAGCGCAAGTTGCCCGCCCGAAAACCAATTGTATAATATAATGTATAATAGGAATTCAATTGGCAAGGCGAGTTTAATGTATTGACAAAATATGAAAAAAATTACTAAAGTTTGTCAAAAGGTGACAATTTACGACAAAATCACATGCTTTCATTTGAAAAGCCATTAAAATAGATTATATTTTAAATTTGGCTTTGTTTCCCGTAGGTCATCCCTCAGTGGAACATAGCCTTTTGTTTTTTTCCCCCGCGTCTTCTGCAAGTCATGGGCATTGGGCAGGGAATGACTTGTCCTGACGAATCGCAATATAAAATATGGATACTTACAAGGAAAAAGAAGAACGGCAGCTTCAACGTCTGGAGGAACTCCAGCGGGTCTGCAAGTCGATCCTGGGCTCGCATGTCGAGCTGCTGGTGATATTCGGCATCCTGGTTGCCGCTTCTTTTCTCACCATGTTCTACCTGCGTGCCAAGAACAGCCTTTCGCGTTTTACGGCGCAGGTTGCCTTGCATTACCAGCCCAAGTCGACCCAGAATGTCCAGCCATACAACGACAAGTATGTCATGCACATTCTGGCTCGCGAGGCGGTGCGGCATCAATTCATTGAAAGTCTGAATGCGTCTTTGGACACGGACAACGCTTCCGGTCCGCAGAACATCCAGATCGAGCAGACCTTTCGCCAGACCAACTATTTTGTGGTTTCCTTGTCGGCGGCAACGGAGAAGGACGCAGTGGCGTTCGTAAACATGTTCGCGGATCTTTGCACTCTGGCGTACACGGACGAGCGCATGGCCTATCTTGAAAACTGGAAGAGTGTTCTGGAGCAGAACCGTCAGGAACTGGCCGCGAAGATCCAGGCGAACAACGAAGAGATGGCGAAAGTGGAGATGAAGGCGGTTGTCCTGGCTCCAGAGAAGAACTACGAGTATCTCCAGAATCGTCTGACCAGTGAGCGTGCGAATCTGGCGAAGCAGGAGGCCGCGTTGCGTGCGCTGGAGCAGCAGTACAAGGCCCTTGAGGAGAGCCGGGCCGACATTTTGCCTGGTCTGTTGCCCAACATTGGCCGCATCCATCAATATCAGGCGGAGTTGACGGCGCTGGAGCAGGAACTTCGGAAACTTCGTGAACTATATACGGACCGGAATCCGAAAGTGAAGGCTGTGGAGAAACGGCGCGCGGAGACAGAGGATGAATTCCGCAAGTTCCTGGAGCAGAATGGGCTGGCTGCTGCGGACATGGCATTTCTGGAAAGTGCCCCGGCGGTGATCAAGGAATTGGACCGCGTCTCCGAGGAGCTGGATTCGATGCGTGGAGTCTACGAGGTCCAGAAGGAGCTGATCGCCAGCCTGAACAGTGATCTCGAGAGCTTCATTGTGAATTATCCGAAGCGGCAGGACTTGATCCGCCAGCAGGAAAAATATGCGTCTTCAATGGAGAAGCTGGACATGACGATCATGGACATCAATTACCTGATGCCGTTGATCAAAAACGACCTTTTCATTGGGGAACGTGCCCGGGAAGCGCAGGAGAAGCTCCCGTTCACCAAGGAGAACATCACCCTTACCCTCCTGGCGACGATCGCGGCCACCGGCGTGTTTGCGCTTCTACTGCTTGTCTTCGGCTATTTCTATGGAAAAGTCGCTGGCGTGGAGGAGATCGACG
>JAFRLP010000056.1 GCA_017431185.1 Victivallales bacterium
AAAACCGACTTCCGGCATCTCCCATCAGAACCATGCTGGGGTGGGCATTGAACCAAAGATAAGCACAAAGACCACCTGCGGCAGTGAAGATGCAGATTGCCCAGGATGCGCCATTTTCAAGATGTGGCAATAGCAAATACTTGGTGATGCCTTCATGGCCGAGTACTACATACAGGAAGAAACCCATACCAAAAAGACCATAGAGCGCAAGGGAACCGGCAACGCCGTCCACGCCATCAGAGCAGTTGACGACGTTGATCATGACCCAAAGCAAAGTGGTTCCGATAATGACATATAGCCAGATGGGCAACATGAATGCGCCTCCTGGCAGGGGGCCTTTGAAAAATGGCAGCCAGATCAAAGGTCCGTCAGTTTCGGAAATTTGGGCCTGCCAATGGCCAATGGCCCAGGCGGCGACCATCGATATGGCCAGATCGAGAAGTCCCTTCTTCAGTTGTCCCCAGTCTGCTTGCGAGCGGTCGTCTAAATAGCCTGTCATCATGATGGCGAAAAGGCA
Organism: Victivallales bacterium; assembly: GCA_017431185.1. Next base: position 518 of record JAFRLP010000056.1, read on the forward strand.
TATTCCGATGATCGCGTATTCCATGAAGAACGGCATGACGCAGAAAAGGCAGCCAAGGAAAATGAGAGTGGTGATAAGGCCTGCCCCCGTGGGTTTCCCCTTGGCCTTTTCAGAGCCGGCGACGAAATTCTTCCCGCGGTCATGTGGAAGAAGATGCCACGTCTTCGGCAACAGGAACCATGTCAGAAGGGTGCAACTGCAAGCGCCAATTAGCATGAGAATCAAATGTGATTCCAAAAGCCGAAATGGTCCCCAGATGGAACTTAGGTAATGATTGGCTAGGTAAGGCAGCATAGGTGTAGGAAAGGCAAATTGTCTTGTGGCAAATGTCCTGCCTCAAGGGAATTGGTCAAGAAGAAATGAGATTGGCGAGAGACTTTGCGGGAGCCTGGGCTAATGTCGCTCGAAGGGAGTGAAGTTGACATCGCCAACGGAAGAAGGCTCTGCTGTCTCTGGCTGCAAAAGAACGAAACCGGTATCAGGTATTTTGCCGGCAAGGCATTCGGCCAGGGGAAGGCCGCCGATGAATACGGCGGTCGAGAAAATGTCCGAATAGACACCACTAGTGGTAATGGCCGTCACCTGTTCCATTGTCATCACCGGATTTCCCGTGCGTGGATCCATGATATGCCCAATGAAACGTCCGTTGGTGGCCAGCAATGGTCGTTCAGTATTGGCGCTAGTGGCGATGAAACGCCGATTGGCATTGGTGATCTTGCCAAGCATTTCCCCTGATGCATGGTCTCCAAGTCTCGGAGCACGAATGAGGATTTCTCCGGCAGCAGGAAGCCCGGCAGGATTGTCCAGATACAGATTGCCCCCAAAGTCCAGATTGGCTCGGGTGATGCCAGGGCGGTCAAGGAGCGGACGGACCAAATCCAATGCTAAACCTTTTGCCAGTCCACCAAAATCCACGGAAATGCCATTCCTGGTTTTGGTAACCATGTGCGCCGTCTCATCAAAGATCAATTTGTCAAGCCCAACACGCTCCTTGACGATTGCGAGTTCTTCGGGTAGGGTGGGCTGTTCTGGATGACAGGCTACTTGTTTCCAAAATGCCATCAATGGACCGATTGTTATGTCAAAGGCTCCATCGGTGAGCTGGTATGCCTCGCGAGCGGCGTCAAAGGCCTGCCAAAGCATATCACTGCATGCGAAAGGGCTGTCAGCAGGAACGGCGTTGAAACGCGCTAGTTCGCTTTCGTCATCATAGCGGTTTAATGTCGCATGGAGTCGGTTGATGATTTGAATGGCCTCAGCAGCAACTTGGTCGGCGCTTGCCTTGTCACCCCAAAGAGTGAGACTGCACTTTGTGTCAAAAGCATAGACAGAATAAGTATATGCTTCTGCGGCATCGGAGATTGTTTGCGCTGTGGTTCCTCCTGGCCGCGTATGATTGCAGGAAATCTCCCGAACCAAAACGCCTACTGCCATCAGAAAAACTCCGGTCCGGAGAATGAGTCGCAGGATGATAGCGTTTTTCTCGGTCATCAGTTTCAAGAAGGCGGGGCTTGGGGAGGATTGGTTTTGTCTGTGGAAGACGAAGGCTTTTCCGGGAGATCTTTGGGAGGCGGCGCCATGGGGGGCAGGGGATGCTTGGGGGCAGATGCCATGGGGGGCGTTCCCAATTTGCCATCTGCGGATTGATTCCCTGGCTCCGGTGTAGAAGGAAGAGAATCGTCCAGGCCTTCATCCTGCGCTTGAAGTGCCTCTTCGATGGGGTCGTCAAAATCATGCGCAAGGTCCGCGGGTGACCGACGGGATGGTGGTTCAGGTAAGCCGAGCAACTCGTAGACTTCATGGGCGGTAAGGGTTTCACGTTCCAACAGAGCCTGTGCGAGTTTTTCCAGCAAGTCGCGATGTTCAGTAAGAATGTTGGTTGCCCGTGACTTCTGCTCGTAGATGATTCGCCGGATTTCCAAGTCGATCTCACGGGCAGTCTCCGGGCTGAAGCCCTCGGTTCGCGTGATATCGCGACCCAGGTAGAGATGTTCTTCGTGACCGACATAGTCGATGGTGCCCAGCTTGTCCGACATGCCCCATTTGCACACCATCTGGCGAGCAATTTCCGTAGCCTGGTGGATGTCCTGGCTGGCGCCGGTCGAAATGTCATCCAAAACCAATTCTTCGGCGGCCCGACCCCCGAAAGAGACGGCGATTCGATCCAGTAATTCGTTGCGGGTGAAACCATTGATGTCACCCTCTGGAATGTACATTGTTGCACCCAATGCGTTGCCGCGCGGGATGATCGTGATTTTGTGGAGCGGAGTGGCATTTTCACAGAAAAGCCCCACGAGAGCGTGACCTCCTTCATGGTAGGCGGTGAGTCGGCGTTCCTTGTCATCCATCCGGTGACTCTTGCGTTCGCGTCCCCAGCTGACCTTGTCGCGTGCCTCCTCCAATTCAGGCATTCCAACCGCGTCAAGTTTACGGCGGGTGGCCAGCAGCGCGGCTTCATTGATCATATTGGCTAGGTCGGCACCGGAGAAACCCGCAGTGGCTCGCGCGATGATGCGCAAATCCACATCGTCGGCCAGTTTGGTCTTTCGGGCGTGGACTTTGAGGATGGCGAGACGACCGCGCAAATCCGGCAATGGCACCACGACCTGTCGGTCAAATCGTCCAGGACGTAGAAGCGCGGAGTCCAGCACATCCGCACGATTGGTGGCAGCAAGAACAATGACTCCTTGGTTGGTGTCAAAGCCATCCATTTCCACCAACAGGGCATTGAGCGTTTGTTCACGTTCGTCATGGCCACCGCCTATCCCTGTGCCACGCTGACGTCCCACTGCATCGATTTCATCGATGAAGATAAGGGCCGGTGTATTTTTCTTTGCCTCTTCAAACATGTCTCGAACGCGCGAGGCACCGACACCGACACACATTTCGACAAAATCAGATCCCGAAATGGAATAGAATGCCGCACTGGATTCTCCAGCGATCGCTTTGGCCAGCAAGGTTTTGCCAGTGCCAGGAGGCCCAACGAGCAAGGCACCGTGAGGAACGTGTGCCCCCAGGCGGGAAAAACTCTGCGGATCCTTCAGAAAGTCAACAAATTCCTGCATCTCTTCCTTGGCTTCTTCGCAGCCGGCGACATCCTGGAAGGTGATGGGATTCTTGCCAGGTTCTACACGCCGTGCGCGAGATTTGCCAAAAGTGATGCCGCCGGGACCATTGGCACGCATCTGACGGGAGAAGATGAAGTAGAAGAAGGCAATCAGAAGCACAGTCGGAAGGAGCATGTACACCAGGTTGGTAAAGGTGTTGGATTCCGAACGTGCTTCATAAATGGGGGCGTACTGCCGGATCAATGCATCTAGCGCATCCGTATATATTACTTGGGTGGTGAATTGGATCTGTTGGGCAGTGCCTTTTTCTTGAAGCATGCCCGAAAGGTGACGGACAACGCCATTGCCGTCATCGGAAAGCACCAGCTTGATGACTTGATGGCGGGTCAGCTGCGATTCAAATTCCGATTGCGTAAGGGTCTTGACTTTTTCACGCCCATGCAGACTGTAATATCCAAGCATCGGCCCGACAATCAAAAGGATTAGCCAGAATATGATTTGCCATACGGCGACGGGGGGGCGTGGTTGGCGTGGATGCCGTGGTGGCATCGGTGGTTTTGAATCGGGAATCTTTGAATTACTCATGGCAGGTTAAAAGCTTGGACAAATTCAAAACCACTTGAAAATTACGTGCGGGTTTTGAGGAGGGGTTAAAAGAAACGCCTGATGATGGTTCACCATTGTGAACGACAGTCATCAGGCGTGCGATGCCAAACCGAATGATGGGTGGAAGGAACGAACTACCGTTATTTCAGGAGGTAGAACACCAGGGCAACCAAAACCAGAACGCCAAGCAAGGCCAAAATAACATTAATGATGACCGTATGCTTGCGGTTCTCACGCAAAGTGTTGTTGTATTTGGCGCTGAATTTCGTTCCCAGATTCTTCATCTGAGGCTTGTTGATCTCGCCCGTTCCGGTATCTTCCAGATTGATGACAGAGATGGTACGGCTTTCCGTATGGTCGCCCTGAAGGTCGTCATACAGGATTTCAATTCCACCCACTTGGAGGATATCGCCGTTTTTCAACTTGATGGAATCTTCCGAAGAGACCTGCTGGTCATTGACCTTGGTGCCGTTGGTGGAATTGTCATCCCGGATGGCATAACTGTTGTCATCCAGTTTAACTAGGGTGCAATGCTTGCCGCTGATGGTGGGGTCGGCAATGCAGATGTCGCAACTGTCGGAACGACCAATGGTGTATTTGTCCAGAGTCAATGAAAACGCGGTGCCCCGCATTTGCTCGGAAAGGATAAAGAGTTTCGGATTGCCCATAATCTCTTTAGTTTTGTTAAGGTCGGCTAGAGTAATTCAGGTGACAAGGAATTTACATCCCCATATCTTAGCCCATAATTCTCAAACCGCCACTTGTCGAACGAAAAAAAAGGGATTTTTTTATCGTCAGGGGTTGATTTTTTAAAAAAAACTGTAAAAGATCATTTTGCCATGTCTTCGCCGGTCCGGAGCATGGAGTGGTAATTCGGGAATTTTTCTTCTAGACGGGCTTCTTCTTCGTTCGCCTGCCCGTCCAGATGCTGGTCTCGAAGGATTTGAATGATGAGTTGGCGTGCCATGGGGGAATAGCGCTCGTCGGTCTTCAGATAGCCTGCGAGGCTTGCCACGGATTTGGCGTTTTCCAGGTCATGCTGGCAATCGTAAAGGAATTTTGCCTTGACCCACCATGCCCGTGTGGCAGCCCGGACGGGGAATATGGCAGGCCGCTCCTTTTCCAAGGAACGGTCCACATTCATGAGAGCCAAGTCGTAGTTTTTGGCATGAAGATGGATTTCCGCTAGGATTGCATAGGCATCTGCCGGCGTGGGAAGATTATGCTGTTCGCAGTCACCAATCAGGTTTTGCAAGCGATTCTGCGCATCTTGCGGGCGACGATCCATCTCTGCTTCGGCAAGTTTGATCGTCGCCCGAAGTTTTATGTCTTGCGGGGCATCTTGAATGTTCAGCAATGCATTCCAGGCAGAACAGGCAAAACCCAATTGCTGCTTTTCAGCGCAGAAATTGGCAAGGTCATCGTAGAATTGGAAGGAGAGAGGCTGTGGATTGGCAAAGAATTCAGGAAGCAAGGCAAAAAGCGCCTCGGAACGTTTGATGGTGAAAAGCAGCTGAACCTGAACAGGGAGTAGATTTTGTCTGGCGGAAGGAGGCAATTCGGGGAGTGCCAAGGCCTGGGCATAGCAATTTGCTGCGGTTTCATATTGATTCAGGGCAAGGAAGTGATTTCCCAAACGGGTTAGCCAGACAGTCCGCTCACGTCCCGAGGTCTTTTCGACGGTGTCGCGGGCAACCTGAAAAGCCACATCGTCCTGCCCGCCTCGAGAGGCGATTTGGTATTGCAATTCGGCCGCCTGCAACAGAATGTCATTCTGGGAGGAAAACTCGTTGCGAACTGCGTCTAAACAACGTTTGGCACACTCGTAGTCAGGGATTTGTTCTGCATATAATGCAGTCTGCATGAGCAATGCGGGGCGATGTTCCGGGCATTGTTGGGCAAGTTTCTCCATGAGGTCGGCGGCTGGCCTCCACAGGCGGTCTACCTCGTATAGTTTAGTCAATAGGCATCCGTATTGGTAAGTTGCGTCGCGGTCTCCAGCCAGAAGTGGCAGGAGACTTTCCAGATACCCCCGGGCACGGGGGATTTCCTTGCGGCGGTAGGCACTTTCTGCCAGCCGCGCCAATAAAATCGGCTTATAAAGGGAATTGGGAAAGTCTTCCAAAAAAGCATCGCCTGCGGAAAGGGCCGCTTCATCTTCTTCCAATGCGGAGAGGGCGCAAAATTCGGCATAACGTGCCTGTCGAAGGACGTCTTCAGCAGTTGTTGGAGCAGCGATTACTTTACGCAACCATGGAAGGGCCTCCTTGGGACGCTCTAAAGTGCAAAGTGCGTCGGCGGTTGCCAGCTCAAGTTGTTGGTCGGGAACATCGCTGGGGAACTGCTCCCGATATCGCGTCACCAATTCAAGGAATTCCTGCGTCTTCCCTAGGCGTAATTTGCAGAGACACAATTGCCTAAGAGCATTGGCGGCATATTCGCCGTCCGGGTATTCCACTAGAAGCGTGGCATAAAGGCGTTCGGGGAGCGAAAGGTCATTCCCTTGCTGAAAAGCCAGTCCTGCCGCCTGATAAAGCAGATTGCTGCGGAGG
>JAFRLP010000574.1 GCA_017431185.1 Victivallales bacterium
GAGGCGTTGCGCTTGAACTGCTGGGTGACAAAGCGGTGAAGGAACGTCTGCAGGGCACGGCTGATCTGTTCGTCGGTGTATTGCCCTGCAAACGCATGGTTGGCAAGCAGAAGCAGATTTCGGGCGGACTCGCCGTGCTTGAGGAAATGGTAGAGGAAGAAATCGTGCAGGTCGTAGGCCCCAAGGATGCTCTCGGTCTTCTGCGCGCCGGGCAGGAGTTCGGGGGAGACCGGCGTGTCCACCACGTCCTTCAGCAGAGAGGCCACCGGCTCCTTGGCGCGCTCCGCCTCATTCAGCACAATGGCGCGGATGAGGGTCTTGGGCACGCCGCAGTTCACTCCGTACATGGACATGTGGTCGCCGTTGTAGGTACACCAGCCCAGGGCAATCTCCGACAGGTCGCCCGTGCCCACCAGCAGCCCCCCCTCCTGGTTGGACAAGTCCATCAGGATCTGGGTGCGCTCCCGGGCCTGCGCATTCTCATAGACGACGTCCAACTGCTTCGGGTCATGCCCGATGTCCTGGAAATGGCGACGCACCGAGGGACGGATGTCTATCTCCCGCAACTCCGCCCCCAGTGCCTCGGCCAGGTGGATGGCGTTGCCCTTGGTGCGCCCTGTGGTGCCCATGCCTGGCATGGTCACGCCCAGCACAAAACTCCGTGGTCTGCCGAGGAGGTCGCAGCATTTCGCCCCGGCCAGCAGCGCCAGCGTGGAGTCAAGTCCACCGGACAGGCCGATGACCAGGCGCCTGGCGTGGGTTGACTCCACGCGCCGCGTCAGCGCCGCAGCCTGAATGGCGAGCGCCTCCGCGCAATGGGCGGCGCGCTCCGCAGGCTCAGTCGGCACAAACGGCAGACGGGCGATGGGCAATCCAGTCAAATCAGGCGCAGGGGGCACGGCCTGGGGCAAAGCCCAGGTCTGCGCGGTTTGAGGTGTACGGTCGTTGAAGGCGCTCCAGGCAATGCGCTGATGGTCAGCCCAGCGCGGAACGAAATCCGCGAAGAGCAGTTCGTCCTTCCGCGAGAGCCTTGGTGACTCGGCGAGGAGTTGTCCGTCAAAGGCGATCAGCGCGTGTCCGCTGAACACCATGTCCGCAGTTGACTCGTACATTCCGGCGCTGGCCAGCACGTAGGCGCCGTGAATCCGCGCGGACTGGCTGACCACAAGGCTGCGGCGGGCAGCGGCGGACCCCGTGCATTCGGGTTCGGCGGCAAGGTTCAGAATGGCCTGCGCCCCCGCCAGAGCCATCCGTCCGGAGGGAGGCTCCACCACCCTCAAATCCTCGCCCAATTCAATGCCAAAGGAGAAATCCGGGGCGGCATGATAGACGGAGGCGGCGGTCAGCGGATATTCCCTCCCCTCCAGCAAACAGGTGGCCGGGAGTGTATCCGAAGGCAGGTGGAACAGGCGCTTCTCGTGATGCTCACGGTAGTCAGGCAGGTGACTTTTGACGGTGAGGCCGACCACCGTCCCCTCCTGCAATACGGCGGCGACGTCGTACAGCCTGGTCTTGACCCGCAAGGGCAGGCCGACAACCAGCGCGGTGCGCCTTCCCTTGGTCGCCTTGACCAGGGCATGGAGGGCCTGGCGCGCGGCTGTCAGCAGTCCCTCCTGCTCAAAAAGGTCTCCGCAACTGCAGCCCGTCAGCCCAAGTTCAGGGGTGACCAACACGCACGCCCCGCCCTTGACAGCCTTCTCGTAAAGTCCCAGAATGGCCTTGGCATTCTTCGCAGGGTCAGCCAGATTGAGCACTGGCACGCCTGCCGCCAGGCGGTATTGTCCGATGTGTCCCATTTGCTCGTCCTTAGGTGCAGGAAATCAGTGTTTTTCCAATAATATATTGCTGAAGAGACAGCTTGCCAGTCAGAAGGTCTCAAACCGAATACACAACATCAAATGAAATGACTGACAAGCTGGACACCCAGCCGCCCGTGCGCACATCCTGCTCCGTTGAATCTACGCTCTTCTCGACGGCAAGGCGCCTCAGCTTGCCAGACGGGGTACGAAAAGCAAGGAACGTGCCAAGATGCACTCGCCTCTAGTCCCCCTGCGTGAATCGCCGACCTTCCATGAAATGCCAGGAAGAAAAAGTGAAATGTCTTACATGAGATGTAATTATCCACCCGCGCCTCATTACATTCCATGTAATCACAACCATGCGGCACGGTGCCAAATCTGCTCTAGTGGCTAATTGTGTAAATATTTGCATTTATGCGAGGTGAGGACAGTGCAGATGTGCATTGAGGTGAAATGAGCGGGCACTGCCCGCGATTTTCACCGAAATGCGCAGATGCACTGGCAGCACCCGCAAAAACGCAAAGAGTTACACAATTAGACACTAGAATTCTGTTCCATTATTTTCACGGTCTGCGCTGTTCGGGATTCTGTTTTGGTGCTATAGTATCACAGACACCTGATTGCGGCAAGGAAACAGGAAGAAGCAGATGACGGACAAGGAACAGAGACAGGCAGCCAGGAAATTCGCAGGCGTGTGGACGTTGCGCGGCGACGAGAAGAGCGACAATCAGACATTCTGGCTTGAACTCCTGCGGAAAGTGTATGGTGTGGCGGAACCCGCTTCGTCAGTGAAGTTTGAAAAGCACGTGCTGGTCGAGGACAAGACGCGCTACATCGATGCCTATCTGCCTGCCACGCACGTGCTCATCGAGCAGAAGTCCCATGACGTGCGCCTGGAACGGAGCTGCCGACTGGGGACTCCTGAAAAACCCACGCCCTACGGCCAGGCCAAGCGGTACGACGACAACCTGCCCATCAGCGAGAAGTCCCGATGGATTGTCGTATGCAATTTCCAGCGGTTCCTGGTCTATGACATGGAGCGTCCCGGCCAGCCCCCCGAGGAAATTCTGCTGGAGAGTCTGCACAAGGATCCACATCGCCTGGACTTTCTGGTGGACAGCCAGGCGAGCGGACCGCGAGACATGGCCAGGGTCTCCCTGAATGCCGGCGAGGTGGTGGCGCAACTCTACGACGGACTTCTCAAGGCATACGGAAAAGAGGACGCGGAGACCCTTCGCAACCTCAACCAGCTTTGTGTGCGTCTGGTCTTCTGTCTCTACGGCGAGGACGCCGGGCTGTTTGGACGGTGCGACTCCTTCCGCCATTACCTGGAAAGGTTCTCCCCACGGGACTACCATGCCGCGCTGCGGGACCTCTTCGCGGTTTTGAACACGCCCGTCGAAGAGCGCGACCCGTACATGGACAAAGAGCTGGCCGCCTTCCCCTACGTCAATGGCGGTCTGTTCTCAGGTGCGCTGCTCATCCCGCAGTTCACCGAGGAACTCAAGAATTTGCTGGAACGCAAGGCCAGCGGGGAGTTCGACTGGTCCGGGATCAGCCCCGCCATCTTCGGGGCGGTGTTTGAGAGCACGCTGAACCCTGAATCGCGGCGCTCCGGCGGAATGCACTACACTCCCCCGGAAAACATCCACAAGGTCATTGACCCGTTGTTTCTGGACGGGTTGCGGGCGGAACTTGCGGAGATTCGTGGGCAGAAAGGTACGAAGCGCAAGCAACGCCTCAAGGCGTTTCAGGCCAAACTGGCCTCGCTGGTCTTTCTGGACCCTGCCTGCGGCTCGGGGAATTTCCTCACGGAGACCTACATCTGCCTCCGCGAGATGGAGAACGAGGTGCTGGCGGAACTGTTCGCTGGACAGCCGGAAATCGACCTGGGCGATGTCATCAAGGTCTCCGTCGGCCAGTTCCGAGGCATCGAGGTGAACGACTATGCTGTCTCCGTAGCCCGTACCGCCCTCTGGATTGCCGAGTCCCAGATGTTCCGCAAGACCGAGGACCTGCTGGTGGGCAAAGGGGATTTCCTCCCTCTCAAGGCGTACCCCGGCATTGTCAAGGGCAATGCCTTGCGCATGGACTGGAAATCGCTTTTGGAACCTGCGCCGAATGGTGCCGGAATCTACGTGATTGGCAATCCGCCTTTCATTGGGGCGAGGATGATGGGGGCGGAACAGAAGGCGGACTTGCTGGAGGTGTTTGGCGCGAAATGGCGGAACCTGGGGAATCTGGACTATGTGTGCGGATGGTTCCGCAAGGCGGCGGGGTATATGCGTGGCACGGGAATTCGCACGGCATTCGTCGCCACCAATTCAATTTGCCAGGGCGGGCAGGTGGCGGACTTGTGGAAGGGGCTGGAGCAGGATTTCGGCGTGCATCTGGACTTCGCGCACCGCACGTTCCGCTGGGACAGCGAGAGCAAGGGCATGGCGCACGTGCATTGCGTGGTCGTGGGGTTCAGTTGCGCCGATAGCACCGTGCCGCCATTTGTGTTCGACGGCGCGGAACGCATCGAGTGCAAGCATCTCAACCCCTATCTCCTGGATGCGCCGGACGTGTTCATCGAGTCTCGTCAGCACCCACGCTGCGATGTCCCGGAGATTGGCATTGGCAACAAGCCCATTGACGGCGGGTTCTATCTTTTCACAACGGAGGAGAAGGAGGAGTTTCTGCGGCGGGAGCCGTCGGCGGAACGGTTTTTCCGGCCCTGGTATGGTTCGGAGGAGTTCATCAACCGCCGTCCCCGCTGGTGTCTTTGGTTGGGCGACTGCACGCCTGCGGAACTGCGTTCCATGCCGCGCTGCCTGGAGCGGGTCGCCAAAGTCCGCGACTACCGCCTGGCCAGCAAAAGCGAGGGCACGAGAAAATTGGCCGACCGTCCCACACGGTTCCACGTCGAGAACATGCCCCAGGGGAACTACATTCTGATACCCCGGGTCTCTTCAGAACGGCGACGCTACATTCCGATGGGATTCATGGGACTGGAATGCCTGTGCAGCGACGCTGTGCATCTTATCCCTGGTGCGACTTTGTACCATTTCGGGATATTGACGAGCAGCGTACACAACGCCTGGACGCGGGCGGTCTGCGGCAGGCTCAAGAGCGACTACCGCTACTCGAAGGACATCGTGTATAACACCTTCCCGTGGCCGGAGGCGGGGGAGGGGGTGCGGCAGCGGATTGCGGAGACGGCGCAGGGGATTCTCGATGCCCGCGCCAGGTTTCCCGACAGTTCGCTGGCGGACTTGTACGCCCCCCTCACCATGCCTGTGGAGTTGAAGGCGGCCCATCTTCTCAACGACCACGCCGTGCTGGTCGCCTACGGACTCCCCGCCAACCTCCCCGAACCGCAAATTGTCGCACACCTCTTTCGTGCGTAGCGGCGGCGTCCCGCCGCCGACAACCCGCGCCTTTTAGGCGTCGGCGCCCGACTGTTGGGCACACCGGGCGAAAAGCCCGAAGTAGCCCGGCGCCTTTTCGGCGCGGGCACCCGACACCGCCGCCGGCTCCCAACCCCGCAGCCGGAAGTGCTGGACACGCTGGTTACCACCGTCCCGTAATATAAGTCGCGAATTACACTCTCAGGAAGGATTACCCAAAAAACTTAACAAAAAGATAATTTTTTAGCCTTATGGACTTGACAAAACAAAAAGTTCATTGTATAGTATTAGGGTAAATGCATCTCCTGTGAAACACGGAGTGTTTCGTGGGTTGTGCTGGCGGCGTCAAGGCCGCCGTCGGTCTCCCGACTGGACTGAATAAACACGCAACATCTTAATATGCTTGGAGCAACACGCTTCGTTCCAAGAAAACTCATAGACATCGAGGATGCTTGCAGGCACCCAGAACGCATAACCCACGATGACGCTGTACACTTCTACCGCTGGGACTGGATTCTCAACAGAGAACGCTACACGCCAGATGCGCTGAAGGAGATACTGCCGACTGGCACATGCCTTTTGACGCAGGACTTCTCCATGTTCAGGGACATGTTCCCCAAGGAGATTCTCTGGAATTGGTATCGTGCACACCTTAATGCAGAACGTATGGTGCAATGCGGTTTCCGCCATATACCGTCGCTTTCCTGGGCCGAGGAAGACACCCTCGACTATTGCTTCAATTTCATCCAGCCTGGAGGCACTGTGGCCGTGTCAACTGTAGGAATCCGACGGGACGCATGGGGAAGCATTCTTTTCAATGCAGGCATGGAGCGTGCTATTCAGGTTCTTCACCCCTCATGCGTGATAGTGTATGGTGGAATGCCGGATTTCGACTTCCAAGATACGCTTGTCCTGAATTTCCCAAACACATCCTATCAATGGACGGCTGCCTGGCAACGCAAGGAGGTGATCTGAAATGGGCGGAAGAGGCTCTGCCAGTGGCGTTTCCGCCACCAAGGCTCACATTAAGTATGGACATGAATACCACTGTGTTCTTGAGTACAAGAACATCAAGTTCATTGTTCGTAATCAGGGGGCCGCATCCGCCCCGCTTGAGACAATGACCCCTGGACGCATCTATGCCACAATAGGCTTGGATAACGAGGTGAACTATATTTCCTTCTATCGAAGAGATGGAAAGAAATTCAAGCAGATTGATGTCGATCACCATGAACATTTGGAAAATGGCGTAAATCTAGGGAAACGGCATGTTCACATGGGGTACAATCACGATGAAAATGGTTCTCGAAGGATGACCACAGGCGAGGCCAGGCTTGTAGAGCTTGTCCTAGAAAAATGGAGGAACAGATGATGTTCAATGAAGTGAGATACCAAAAGACAGACGAGTTCAAGGAACTTGATGATTTACGTGAATGGATGCAATACCAGGGGCATCTCTGGTTCTTCATCAATGAGCATTATTACTTCCTGACTGGAAGCCACAACTACAATGAAAAAGGGGAATCTGTTCCCTGGTGGTATATAACCAACGGAGATTATCGCAATCCAGCTGTGTCGGAGGGGGTGGGTTCTAACATCCTCTGGGACTTTTGGGACATCGAAGATGTGTGGAAGGCAAAGATCTTCGATGGCAAAAGTTTCGCAGAGAATTTCAACGAATTCATTTTCTTCAGTTGACTAGTGCCTTGTAACATTTAAATGTTCGCAGATGCGTGCGAGAAACAGAGCAGATGTGGCTTGAGGGAAAATGAGCGGGCTGTCGCCCGCGATTTTCCCCGAAAGGCGCAGATGCCTGTTTCTCGCCGCAGATACGAATATGGAAATGTTACATGGCACTAGAACCACCCCCGAGTCGCAGATTGTCGCACACCTCTTTCGTGCGTGGCAGCGAGATCCCGCCGCCGAAAACCCGCGCCTTTTCGCCGCGGGCACCCGACTGTTGGGTGCTTCGGGCGAAAAGCCCAGAGTAGCCCGGCGCCTTTTCGCCGCCGGCACCCGCCCCCGGCGCGGGTACTAAACCCCGCCCCCCAAGAAAATCCAATTGCACAGATGAGTTTTTTTGCCTTTGCCCTCTACGGCAAGCCGTGCTTGGGATTGACAAGCTGGTGACGGATGGCGGGGCAGTGATAGTGAGGCAGGCTGAGGAACTCGTCGCAACGTCCGTCCCAGTGATAGAACAGCGACTCGAAAACCTGTCCTTGGTCATTGATGGACTGGACTGCAAGTCCGTCCTCCTTGACATCGACGCGGAATGCGGTGGCCTGCCAGGGCTGTGTGCCGCTGGGGCCGCCGACCGTCAGCACGGGGAAGGTGAATTCTTTTCCGTCGAAGAACGGGGTGCGCAGACCTTGCGGCGCGGCGATTTCATCGGTTCGCGGAATGCTGCGGGTGTAGCGGTGGGTATGTCCCGTCAGCCAGAGGTCGATTTTCCAGCGCGGATTCAGGCCGCCGAAATAGGGTCCGACAAGGGATTTGAGTTCAAAGGCCATGGTCAGGCATGAATCGTAATGCGAATAAGGTGCGCCATGGCACAGCACGATGCGGTGGTCGGCGGTTGTCCACTCCTCGGACTGCAAGGCTTTCTTCAGATACTCGGCCTGCTGGCGGAGGAAGAGTTCGTCCAGGTTGTATTTGCAGTAGAGGTGCCCGGGGAAGTCCGACCGTTTGTCCTCCCAGCAGTCCAGTTGCAGGAAGGCGGTGGAGCCATAGCGGAAGACAGAGTTGGTCGTGCCGTCCGCCGTGCCCAGGATACGGGGAACCAGGTGCGACTGAAGGCCGCGCAGTTCATGGTTGCCGCGCAGGTAAACCAGCGGGATGCGCCCGCCGCCATATTGCGCCAGGGCGGGGACGATGTGCTTCACCACATCCTGTTCCACGTCATTGAAGACGGAGCCGATGTCCCCGCCCAGCACGTGAAAATCGCACTCCTCCGCTCGTGTCTGCTTCAGGAAGAGTTTCAGCAATCGAATCTGCTCTTCATGGGGCTGCTGCAAGTCGGCTGTGAAGAAGAAACTGCACTGGGCGGAACTGGGGTCTGGCACGCGGAAATGACGCAGGCCCGCCTCCCCCTCCGGCAGCACCTGACGGCAAGGGTCTGACGGGTCAATCAGAATGATGCGGTAGTTGACCGTTCCCCCCGCCGGAAGTCCAGTCAGATTGACGGAGTGGAATTCCTGGCGGGGAATCTGCCCGTTGGAAACCTCCCAGGCCGTGCGGAACTCCGTCTCTCCCGGCAACTGGTACTGCACGCCGCCGGCGACCTTCCCCTCCGTCCAGAAACGGACTGTCATCGCCCCCCGGCCAGGGGCCTGAAGCCAGGGCGGATAGCGCAAGTCGGCGGTATCGACAGGGGTGTTCGTGCTTTTTTCAGATGTGCTCATGGCTGTCTGTGGTTCGGGTGGGGGGGACGGGCAGGCGGGGGTGCATTCACACGGCGTTTCAGATAAGTCCGTACCCGTCTCGCCAACGGGTTCTGGCGCCCGTCCGGCAACCATTTGGCCAGCGCCTCCTGAATCTCCCCATTCGGGGGGAGGAGCAGGAGACTGGTGACGGAGGCCTCCTGTATCTCGTGGCTCTCATCCTGAAGCGAGGCCAGCAATATCTCCTGGGCATGTTCCAGGCGACGCAGAGCCAGAATGCGCAGGGCGGCAATGCGCACAGGCGCCGACTCGTCCAGCACGGCGTCCATCACCTCCTGGGCGATGTTCTCCTCGCGGGGGCATTGGCTCAACATCCCCAAGGCGAACACACGGACATCAGGGAAACGGCTGCGCAGGAGAGGGCGCAAATCGGCCAGCCTGGGATGCGCCAGAATCCTGCGCAAAGGAGGCAAGGCCTGCTTGCGGACGGCGCTGGAATCGTCATCAGCCAGTTTCAGAAGAGAAGCCAGGGACAACTCCCCGAAGGCGCCACCGGAGAGAAGGCGCAAGGCGGTGATTCGCAGTTCCTCGTCTGGGCCGCGCAGCAGTTCCTCCAGCATGGGTCGTGCCTCATCCCCGAAGGCATGCAATTGTCCCGCCAAGGCATTGCGAAGCCTGACGGGGGCAGCGTCATCGCGGATTTTGGCGACCAGTTTCGGGAAGACTCCGGGCAGGTGCGCCCTGGCCATCACAAGAATGGCGGGGCAGCTCACCTCGTGTACGGCATCCTCCGCCAGTTCATTCAGCACTCTCTCCGACTCGGGGAGCAGCTCACTGGCCACCTGAACAAGCGCCTGGCGCACAGGAATCTGCGGGTCTTTGGCCAAGGGCGCGAGAATGGAGACCTTCTCCTGCCTGGCTCCCTCCGCCTTGGAAAAGCAATTCAGCGCCAGTGTGCGCATTTCCGCGTCCGAATCCTGAAAGAAGACCGCCAATCCCGCGGCGCTCAGCGAACCGCTGAAGAAACGCGCGCCACGCAGGACATTCTTGCGGACGGATGCGTCGCTGTCCATCAGGCCGGCGTTGAGGCACTCCGCCTGTTCGGCCTCCTCTTCGGGGGTGTGCCCACCTCCAGCCCGCATACGCAATCCAAAGGGGAGCGCCCCGCGCGGCATCACTCCCATCGCCTCGGGCAGCATCGAAGAGGCGATTCGACGAATGTGGACGCTGGGGTCGCGGAGCATCCGAAACAGGGGCATCCTGGCCGCATCGGGGAGGCGACGCTCTTCGGTGAGCGAAACCAGGGCGGCCTGCCGCACCTGCTCGTCAGAGTCCTGGAGAGAGGCGACGACAGCCTGCTCGACCTCCGGCGTGTCATACTTGATGGCCAGCAGGATGGCACGGCGCCGCAACGCCACATCCGTGCTTTTCAGTTCCTGGAGGCAACGGGCTATGGTCTCGTCCTCCGTCTCACGCGGAGCCTCCTGCGCCACAAGCACACAGGCAACCAGGCTAAACAAGGCTAGATATTTCTTGTCCATCCGATGCTCCTGTGGTTTGCGAACCCGAAGCCGACGTGCCCCGGAGAACCCGTCACTTCAGGAATTGGGCTGCGGACCGGCGGAAATCCTGGCAGCGCGGAGATTCGTTTCCGTTGCAGGCATCCCCGAATGCCTTGAGGGCCGCCTTCTGCTTGGAGTCCAAATGCACGGGGACCTCCACCTTGACGCGGACGTATTCGTCCCCTTTCGCGTCGCGGCGCAGGAGGGGCACTCCCTTGCCGGGGAGCCGGAATTCGGTGCCGGTCTGGGTGCCCGCCGGAATGGTCAGGAGCACCTTGCCGTAAATGGAGGGCACCTCCACGTCCCCTCCCAGCACGGCCACCATGAAGGGGATGGGCACCTCCACATGCAGATCCGCGTCTTCCCGCTTGAAGATGGGATGCGGGGCGACCTCCAGTTCGACAATCAGGTCGCCGGCGGGGCCGCCCAGTTGCCCTGACTCGCCATTGCCCGCCGAGCGCACTCGTGTGCCGTTGTTCACGCCCGCCGGAATGTGCAGGGTCAGTTTGCGGCGACTGCGCACCTTGCCCTGTCCATGGCAGTGTGTGCAAGGTTGCTCCACCACCGTGCCCATGCCATGGCAAGCGGGGCAGGTGGTCTGCATCTGGAAGAAGCCGCCGCCCTGGATGACCACGCCGCGTCCGCCGCACTGCTGGCATGTGATGCGTTTGGAGCCTGGCTCCGCGCAGGAGCCGTGGCAGTGGTCGCACACGTCATCCAGGCTGAACGAGATGTTCTTGTCGCAGCCGAACACCGCCTCCTCAAAAGTGATGCGGATGCCGTAGGCGAGGTCGCTTCCCTTCTGGGGACCAGGCTGCCCGCCGCCGCGACGACGGCGACCGCCGCCGAAAATCCCGCCGAAGAGGTCTTCCAGGTTGATGCCATCCGCACCGCCGAAGCCGCCGCCAAAGGGATTGAACCCTTCGGCGGAACCGCCGCCCTGGCGGGTGAATGCGTCGTGCCCCACCTGGTCATAGAGGCTCCTCTTCTTGGGGTCGCTCAAGACCTCGTTGGCCTCGTTGATCTCCTTGAACTTCTCCTCGGCCTCCTTGTTGCCGGGATTGTGGTCAGGATGGTATTTCACGGCCAACTTGCGATAGGCCTTCTTGATCTCATCCGCCGTCGCATTGCGGGAAACCCCCAGCACGGAATAATAATCTTGCGAACTAGCCATAATTCATCGTCTCCCCTGTTGCATATTCAACCTTCTGTCCCCTGGGCCGGCTCGCCCGGGGCTGTCTCCTCGGACGAAACCTCGGGTTTCGCGGGGCCGGAACTGACCACGACCATTGCAGGACGAACCAGCGTTCCGCCAATCTTGTACCCTTTCTTCCACTGGCTGATGACTACGCCATCCGCCACCGTGTCGCTGGCCTCGGTCTTGACGGCGTCGTGCCACTGCGGGTCAAAAGCCTGTCCCACCGCCTGCAGTTCCACGACTCCCAGATTGTTCAGCGTCTTGGTGAACTCGTTCTGAATCATCTGCATCCCCGCGCGCAGGATATTGATGTCCTGGCCAGGTTGCTCCATCGCCATCTGGAAATAGTCGTAAACGGGCAGGAATTCGCCGATGACGCTGATTTTGGCGCGTTCACGGGTCTCCGAGGCCTCCCGTGCCATCCGTTTGCGGTAGTTGTCGAAGTCGGCGCGCAGACGCAGATATTTGTCCTGCAGCTCCGCCAGCAACTGCTCAGGGGTCGGCTTGGCGGGTTCCGCCGCCGACTCGGGCTGACTGCCCGCATCTTCCGCTTTGGCGTTCTCCGGCGCGGCGCCTGGCTGCCGGGACTCCCCTGACGCCTGCTGTTCCGCTCCCGCCTCCGAAGAGACCTCCTGCTCGTTTTTCTGTTCCGATTCTGGCATATCCGACATAGTATTACCTCCTGACGGCTGGATACCGTCACGTTGAAGAAAATGACTGCAAAGCAAACAAAAAATAAGACAAGCAAAAAAAATGCCAAAGATGACAGCCCACCACATATCATGCACCTTTCAGGGATGTCAGTTTGACAATTCCGCATTTTCCCGTGCGTTTCCCGCTCAGGGGAAGACGCACATCATGTCGCACTGCGACAGTTTGACGCAGTGCGACATGGGGTTGGAAAATAAGAGGGTTACAGCTTCAGGCCGCTGAAGGCGTCGCCGAGGCTTCCGAAGTCGCCTGCGCCCTCGTCCTTGAAGTTGTTGACGGTCTGGCGTTCGATTTCCGCCTCCACGACCTCGGGGAGAGTGAGGGAGATGCGGTCGCCGTTGATTTCCTGGACAATGACCTCCACCTTGGCGTGAAGCGGGAATTTGCGGTAGAGTTCACGCGAGCCGGCGGGGCCGCGCTCCTCAATGCCGCACCGGCTGATGTGGAGCAGCCCGGTCTGTCCGTTGGGCAGTTTGATGAACGCGCCAAACGGCTTGAGGCTTTCGACCTCCCCCGTCAATTTCTCACCCATGGTGGCTGCCACAATCTCGGCCTCCTGCTCATGGCTGAGTTCGGCGGGCTTCTCCTCCTTCACCTTCGGGTCGCCGAAGCAGATGCTGATGCGGCGGCGTTCGGGGTCAACGCCCAGCACCGTCACCTCCACCTCGTCTCCGACCTTGCAGACGTCCTCCACCTTCTCCACCCGGCTCTCCTGCCCCAATTGCGAGATGTGCGCCAATCCGTCCACCCCCGGTTCCAGTTCGACGAATGCGCCGAAGTCGGCGATGCGGACGACCTTGCCGCGGTGCTTGGTTCCGGGCGCGTAGGTCGTGTCGCCCTCGGCGATTTTCTCCCACAGATTCTTGGTGGTCTGCTTGATGGAGAGGGTGATGCGCTCGCGCTTCTCGCCATCCCCCCAGTCCAGGCCAATGACCTTGACCGTGACGGCATCGCCGACCTTGACGGCATCCTCGACCTTGACCCCGCGGTTCCAGCTCAATTCGCTGCCGGGGACCAGTCCTTGCAGGCCTCCCAAGTCAACAAACGCGCCGAATGGCATCACGTTCACCACAGTCCCTTCGCGCACGTCACCGACGTTGAGCATGCTCTTGAGGTAATCGCGCATCTTGGCCTCCTCCTCCTCCAGAAGGCGCCGGCGGGAGACGACGCAGCGGCCTCCGTCCTCGGCGTATTCGGTGATGAGGAAACTGAAGGTCTGTCCGATGTATTCGGAATGCTCCTTCCTGACTCCGCGGGCATCCATCTGGGAGAAGGGGCAGAACGCCTGGGACTTGGAGATTTCCACGGTGTAGCCGCCCTTGTTTTCGCCAGTGACCTTGCCCTCAATGGGAATCCTGGCCTCAAAGGCATCCTGGACATTGGCGTCCACCTCGCTGGCGCTGATGCGGAGCTGAAGCTTGAAGTAGCCATCCCCCGTGCCCATGTTGATGGCGTCAATCTGGTCGCCGACTTTGACCTTGACCTTCCCCTGGGGGTCCGTCACATCCTTGATGTCCAGAATGCCCTCGGACTTGAGCCCCAAATCAACAAAGACATTCTTGGCGGTCACCTGGATGACGGTGCCCTTCACGCGGTCCCCTTGCGCGACATAGTTGTCGCCTTTGTTCAGCGACTGTTCAAACATTGCGGCAAAATCGGTGCTGTTCGCGGATTCGCTCATGGTCGGAAATGTGTGGTTTCGGGTTCGGATAACGGCAGGGGCGTCCGGCGCTTTTGCCAGGCTACCCTTGCCTTGCGAACATATAATATAATGGCCATTCCCAAAATCGACGAACAGCCCCCCGTTTTTTTCTGCGTTTTGTCACCGCACCGTCACTTTGCCGAAGCGGAGCGGCTGGTGCATGCCCTGGCCCGCGATGCCGCTCCAGTCACTGCCCGTGGTATAGAGATTCATGGAGAAAGTCTCCCCCTTGGCAAGTCCCGTCATCTCGGCCAGGGTCGCCCACGGGATGGTGACCTGGAAATCGGCGTACTCGCCGTTCTGGGCGGCCACCGAGGCCCACGTGTAGTCACGCTTGGTGTCGATGACGCGGGTGGTCGGGGTGGACCGGGCATAGAAGGTGTCCGCCTGCGTGTTCAGGGTGTTGACCATCAAATGGGCAAGCTGTGACTCATCGCCTGGCCGTCCGAAGAACATCTCCAGGCAGATGTCCTTCCACACGGGGTCATCCCGTTTGGTGTGGAGTGACTTGCGCCCGACGATGAAGCGGAAGCAGAAATCCAAATGCAGGCCGTCCTCCTTGGCGGCGAGCGTGGCGCGTTCCGGCTTCAGGGCGGACTTCCAGCTTTCCAGCAAGTCCACGGTTCTGCCCATGGGGAGTTCAATGTCAGGCGCGCCTTTGCCAACCGAGGCGACGACTCGCTCGTACAGCCCATCCATGATTTCCCTGTGGGTGCGCTTCCGCAGTTTCGTCAGCCCGGTGGACGCGATTTCCAGGACGGCGACGCCACAGGGTTTCAGTTCCAGTTTCGGGGTGTCTCCGCCAGCAAGCAGCCTCCCGCCGAATTCGGTGAATGGAATAAGGGACAGTCCTGCAAGAGGGCCTTTGCCGAAGTCCAAGGTCACGGTGGCCGGCTCATACTCCGCGTTGACCGCCAGCAGCCACGCCTGGTCGCGCTTTGCCGTGACAAGGACGCGGAACTCCGCCTTGGTCTCGCCGAGCACCTGGTACGGCGGCTCAACCTCCGGCCCCAGCAAACCTGGCACAATCTTGCCGATGGCATGGTTCACCGCGCAGAAACGACTCCACTGCTCGGGATAGTCGTCCTTGTTCAAGGCGCATTTGTCCTTGCTGTTCGTCGCCCTGTACTCGTACCAGTTCAATGCCTTGACGCAGTGGACAAGCGCGAGATAGGCCATCGCGGTCATCTCATCCGCCGTGGGGAAGCGCTGCCGCTGGCCTGGCCATCTGTAGGCCTGGGCGATGAACTGCAAGGGACGGTTCTCCCCGTAGTACCGCATGTAGTCGATGGAACGCGTGACCATTGCCGGCTTGCCGGAGGCAATCGGATAGTGATCGACCGAAAGGGCGTCGGAGATGACGAAGCAGTCGCGCGCCTGGGAACTGGATGCGAAGTTCACGCTTGTCGCGCAGCCCGGAAACAGCGCCTTCATCAGCGCGTTGAGCATCAGGAACTTGGGACGGGTAAACTCGGGGTGCCCGTCCGGCTCGTCGTATGTATGGATGTATGCGACGTTGGCGGGATTCATGTTGAGCGCGTCGATGACCTGACGGTCGAAGGCGAAGCGCTCCCGTCCGCCGATGACGTACTTGACGCTGGCGTCCGTCCATCCGCCATACCTCCAGTAGGCGGTGTTCAGGCCCGCCTCTCGGAATTCGGGCATGGAGGGGGAAAGCCCATAACTGAGGATCGGGAAGAACGGCTGCCCTCCCACCAGAAGGGAGTTGTTCTCGTCGATGACGGGACGCGGTTGCTGAATCGGATAACGGTAGTGGTTGAGCATCCGCGTGACGAATTCCTCCGGCGGCATATCGGGGTTCTCAGCCAGCAGCGTTTCGGAGAATTCGGGGTCGCGCTTGAGTTCGGGCACCAGGCGTGTCAGCACGAGCGTGTCCATTCCGTTGGGGTCGAACTGCGGGTCGGGGGAGAGGAGCAGCCCGTCGGCGCGTCCGCCAGGCCCATGACTGGGCGGCTGTGGGATGGCGGAGAACTCGAGGCGGAAGTCCCCGCCGGAGCATACGCCGACCTTCGTCCAGGTGGTTTTATAGACCTGCGTCCTGAAATAGACGGGGGAGGCCCAGTTGAGGGCGATTTTCAAGCCAGGGCCTTTGGAGAGCATCCAGACGGTGTAGCGCTTGTCCTCGCCGGGGATTTTGGCTTTGAGCAGATAGGGCTTGGGTTCCATCCACATTCCCCCGCCGCCCATCTCGGTGGGGTTCGGGCCATGCCAGGGGCCTGGTATGGTCTCCAGTTCGATGCGCCAGCACCCTTCGGGCACCTGCGGGATGGGCCTCACGTCCGCGCCACCCTTGCCGTAGAGCCGCACCTCCGTGACATTGATGACCATGGGACGGTAGTTGGAGCAGACCAGCTTCAGCCATCGGGCGGTCTTGCCGACCTTGACGGTCAGCGCGCGCGGAGTCGGTTTCTCGCCCTTGGCCACGGGCGGCGGCGCCTCGTGCGTGGCGATGCTTGGCGCCGTCCACACCTTGTTTCCCTCCTGCTCGATGGCGGCGGTGTAGATTTCCGCCTTGTCCACCATCTGGGAACCGTAGCCGTTTTCCCAGACCTCGACGTACTCGATTTCGCAGGAGGCCGCCAGTTCCAACTCCAGGACGATGCGTTTGCTGTGGTGGCTCCAGTCGTAGCTGCGCAGACCGCGCTTGAACAGTTCCCCATCCTGGATGCAGGCGGGCGTGTTGTGGTCAAGGAAGGCGGGGATTTCATTCCAGCCGGCCACGGAGAGGACGTTGGAGCGCACGTTGTACTTCTCCTTCGTCCCCTTCAGGGGGGTGCCTTCAGAGTATTTCCCCTCCAGTTTGGCGGAGAGAATCCTGTAGGGGAGCAGGTCTGCTGCCAACAGCGGCAACGCCGCCAGGAACGCAAGGAAGAATCTGGTTTTCATGTTCTGGTGTTTGGTTGGCGTGTTTCGCATTTTCAGTAACTCTGCATCACTCCGTCCACAATGCAGGTGTAATGGACCCGCGAGTAGCCGTAGTCAGGAGACATATAGAAAAATGTTCTGGATTGAATGTCGCCGATGGTGAGCCGTTTGACGGAGATGTCCGCGGCCAGGGAATTCGCTGTGTGGCTGTGAACCATGGTGATCTGTCCGTATGTGTCCTTTCCTTCCCATAGGTTGGAGGTCATCGTGCCGCTTTTGGCGTTCGACACGCAGGAGATGAGCAGGAGTTGATTGAAGGGGAGTGTCGTCTTGACTCCCCCGATCCAGATGCCGTGGGTGTAGCCCTGTTCCAGCAGGTTGCCTCCGTCCTTGATGCTATAGGCGTAGTACGCACCGTAGGCGTTGAAATAGTAGTTGCCTGGCGAGTTTGAGTATGCGGGGTTGGGCAGCAGGGACGGGCACCGCACCAGTTTGGTCACCTCCCTGGGCAGGTATTTGTTCAGGATGAGCCTGACCACCCAGTTGTATTTCTGGTAGTTCGGGTCAACCTCCTCCGCATTGTATCTGGCAGAGCCGTTGGCGTTGTGGAAATACATGGGATAGTCCTCCATGTACATGGCGATGCCCAGTCCACATTGGCGCAGGTTGGACATGCAGTTGGCCGCCCGTGCCTTCTCCCGCGCCTTCGCCAACGCCGGCAAGAGCATCGCCGCAAGCACGGCGATTATGGCTATGACGACCAGCAACTCAATGAGAGTGAAGAAACTGCCTCTTTCCTTTCGGGGGGCTGGGGAGATTTTTCGGTTGGCCATGGTCACTCTCCTTCAACAAGTCTGCCGGGAATGCTTTTTTGCAAAGTGGAATCGAAAAGAAACTTCTGCCTGGGAAGTTCCAGAAAATCCAGGACGGCCTCGCATACGGCGGGATAATCGTCTATGTAGCGCACCACGCCAGTGAAGTCGCAGTACAGCGGGGTGGGGTCGTCAAAGGCGTAGAGCAGGGGAGGGGCGGGCCATTGGCGGGCGACGGCTTGCAGTTCGTTGAAGCGCATGGTGGTCACGGCGAGAATGCCCTCCACACAGCCTGGCGGCAGCGCGCCGGCCAGGAGTTCCTCATGCTCGCAGCAGACCGTCTCCATTCCCAGTTCCCGCGCCACCAGGGGGGCCAGGGTTTTCCGCTCGAAATTCTCGACATCCTGGTTCTGGTTGGAGTATATGACCGCCATGCGGCGAAGCCCCTGCCGTTTCGCGTGCCCGAGCAGTTGCCGCAGACCGTCAAGACTGTCGGTGAGCACCTGCGGGACTCCCGCCAGGAACCCCTTGAGACAGACTCTGGGGATGTCGCGGCGCAGGAGGAAGCCCGCAAAGCGTCTTTGGGCGATGGGATTGCCCAACGAGACGATGCCCTCGCCTGGCAGCCAGTTGCAGCTGACGTCTATGCGATGGTTGTCCTCATCGAGGAGATTGTGGAGTTCATGGCGAAAGCCAATGCCGCGGCTGCTGCACGCCTCCCCCATCGCCTTCCCCCAGACGTCCATGAAGCGGTCATGCACATTGGACGGCTGCTGTCCCAGAAAGCGCACCAGCCGGATTGGCCGCCGCTGCGCCTTGATGTCCGCCACCAGGAAACGCCCGCCGGCGCAGGCGGAGAGGAAGCCGTCCTCCAGCAGTTTTCGCTGCACCTTGTGCGCCGTGACCAGCGAGATGCCATAGCGTTCGCAGATCTCCTGCCGTGACAGGAACGGCTCGCCGGCACGGAAGCGGCCATGCACAATGTGCATCGCCAGTTCGTCCGACACCACGATGAAGCGCTTGAGTATCTGTGGATTGTTTTCCGTCATGTCCTGGATGGGGTGTATAGATACAATATACAACCTATCTCCCGTCTGTCAAACGGCATTTTGGGATTTTGGCAAAAAAAATCCCGTCAGGGAGTCCTGACGGGATTTGTCCGAATGGAGAAAAACAGATTATTTGGCCAAATCCTTGGCGGCGTTTTTCACGTCTTTGGCGGCGTCCTCAACGGCGTCAGCGGCTTTCTCGGCGCCCTTCTGGACATCCTTGGCGGCCTGTTCAATCGCGTCCTGCGCCTTTTCGGCGGCTGTCTTTTCCTTGCAGCCAGCGAAAGGAAGAGCCATCGCCGCAACCAGAACCATCATCAAAACCTTCTTCATTTTCACAAACCTTTTTGTTAATTTGGAAGTCGTTAAAACGGTGGCAGACTTTTTTCTGCCATCGGACTCTAATATAACTGAAAAAGCCTGGTATGCAAAACGCATTCCCCAAAAAAATCCTCTCTCATGAAAAAGAGAGGGAAGAATGGTAACAGTCCTTGTGATGCTCTTCATTGCGATCACTGC
>JAFRLP010000575.1 GCA_017431185.1 Victivallales bacterium
AATAAGGACTTGAACTACGTGGACGTTGAACAAATATATCGCTTTCTTCAGGTTATGCAAACGAATCCCATGTCTTTTGCGGACTGGCGGACTTTCGATTAACTACCTTGTCGTTTTGCCAATATCAATCGGTGAGGCATTACATACTTTCTTCCTTTTTGGGGTATGCTTCAATTTGACAAGGACGGATTTATGAAGTATGTTAAGATTTCAAGTTTTCAAGTGGCCGTAGAGCGACCGTAACCCATCAACCATAGTCATTCTATCACAAGAACATAGCGTTTTCTCTTTTTTGACATAGCTGGCGGCTGTACCGTCGGTGTTTGTGCTTGGTGATTCTACGAAATTGCGACCTTCTTTTTTCACACAGTGGCACACGTTTGCACGCTCATGCGTTGAGCGTCTTTTTTCGTGCCATTGTGTAGGTTGTCGCAAACCTCGTAGAATCACGGACTGAGACGCTCTTTTTTGTGTGCTGCATCCGAGACTTGCTGGAGGACTCGGCACTCCATGCGGTCTATCACGGAGGCTCGTTCTTCCACGTAAGGCTGTTCATTGACGAAACCACCCCAGAGGATTTTCCATGAAGTCTGTTTTCGATTTGTGCGTAGCGCGAAAAGGTGTCTTTGTCGATACAACCAGAGATGATGTCCTTAATCTTAGCGACTTGATAGAAGGAAGGATAGATGTCGATAAGTTCTTCACTGAGAACTTCAAGACAAAAGGTATGGAAATCCTCCTCCAGACTGCGTTCAAGCGTTTCCAGGGCAAATCCGAGACTGGTGTCATCAAATTGACGCAGGCGATGGGCGGTGGCAAGACCCACAATATGCTTGCATTGGCCTTGCTTGCGCAGAATCCCAACTGGCGCACAAAGCTCCTTGGACACGATTATGATGATGTAACTGACGTCAAGGTTATTGCCTTCAACGGCAGAGAGAGCGATGCACCGTATGGCATCTGGGGGAGCCTTGCAGAGCAACTTGGAAAAAAAGATTTGTTCAACGATTTGTATGCGCCTTTGAAGGCGCCAGGTGAAACAGCATGGATCAATTTGCTTTCGGGACAGAACATTCTGATTCTTCTGGATGAACTTCCGCCTTATCTAGAGAATGCACGTGCCATACAGATTGGTGCTTCTAATCTTTGCAATGTAACTGTTACGGCTCTTTCCAACCTTTTTAATGCATTGGGCAAGGCCGAGTTGGCCAATGTGTGTCTGGTGTTTTCCGATTTGAAGGCCACATACGAAAGCGGCAGTGCGTTGATACAGCGAAGTTTCAGAGACTTGGAGAATGAGGCCAACCGCGTTGCCATCAACATCGAGCCAGTGGCCTTGAATTCCGATGAAATCTATGATATTCTTAGGAAAAGGTTATTTGAAAAATGTCCAACTGGTTCTTCTACAGACGTAATCAGCATCGCAACGGAATACAAAAGCGAGATAGAGAAGGCGAGGCGGTCTGGTCTGACAAATTACCAGGCTGACAAGATGTTTCTTGGTGTCAGGGATTCCTATCCGTTCCATCCATCTATCAAAGAACTCTACGCACGTTTCAAGGAGAACCAGAACTTTCAGCAGACGCGTGGACTAATCAGGCTGATGCGCCAGATCATACGACAGTTCTATGAAAGTGGACGTGCCAAACAAACCTCCCTGATAAGCGTTTTCGATATTGATTTGAACAATC
Organism: Victivallales bacterium; assembly: GCA_017431185.1. The sequence goes on from JAFRLP010000575.1 coordinate 1,692, forward strand.
CAACCATGGTCGGATTCATCCGAAGCATCAAGCCATCGCTGGACAACGCGATAAACCACGACATTGCCCAGCACGGGAAAGGCGAAGCCGAAATCATTGACGAGCAGAACAAGGCGATCTCGCCGTTCCCATACGCGCAGATGCTGGCGAAATTGCTGCTGATGTCCTCCCTCAACGACACGCCAAACGGCGTTCTAGGCCTCAATGAGTCGGACATTTTTGCGTATCTCTGCGAGCCTAATATCGACCTGAATCAATATGGCAAGGTCTTTGAGGACATCAAGGCGCAGTGCTGGTATCTGAAGCAGGACAACCGCGGGAGGCACTATTTCCAGAACACCAAGAACATGGTTGCGGAGATGAACTCGCTGGTGGATGGATATACGCCTGAGCACGCACGCAAGTTCCTGCGTGCATTTCTGGAAGAGAAGTTCGCCCCAAAGTTGAAACGCTGCTATGAGACCTTGTTTGTCATGCCGGCCGTGGATGAAATCAAGGCCGACAAGAATAAAATCGCCCTTGTCATCTACGAGCCGTGTGAAGACAGTGGAATGCACCCTGACCTTCAACGACTGTATGACAATTCCCCATTCAAGAACCGACTGATGTTCCTTTCTGGACAGCGGCGCATCATGGACAAGCTCTTCGAGAACAGCAAGAAGCTGACTGCCATCCGCCAAATCATCAAGACGATGAAGGATGAAAACATCTCGGAAAACGACCAGCAGTATCTTGAGGCCCAGAACCAGGAGGCAAAAGTTCTCACCGCATTGATTTCCTCCATCAAGGAGACATTTATCACGCTGTATTATCCAACGGCGAGTGGTCTGGAGAGCAGTGATTTCAAACTGGAGTTCACGGACAACAATTTCAATGGCGAGGAACAGATTGTCAAAACACTCATTGACGCACAGAAATTCGAGGAGTTCAGTGCCGATGACGCAAAGTTGGAGACAATGCGTAAAAAGTGCGAGAAGCGGCTGTTCACGACCAAGGAGATGACTTGGGAGCAACTGCTGGAGCGTGCCGCCACCACAACTGCATGGCAATGGTATAATCCCGCGCAATTCGACGCTTTGAAGCGGGACGCTCTTCTCAAGGACAAGTGGCGTGAGAAGAACGGATATCTTGAAAAGGGCCCCTTTGCCAAAGAGCCGACAGAGGTTTCTGTCAGCCAGATAGACTACAACGAAACGACCCATACCTTCAAGCTGAATGTTCGTCCAGTTTACGGAAATAAAGTCTATTATGAAGTGGGGGCCGAGCCGACAACCGCCTCCAAGGTCGTCAGCAACCCGTTCGAGACCAAGGAGACCGATTTGTATTTCCTGTGTGTGGACGAGTCTGCGGACAATCCGCATCCCACGGGCAAAGCGCTTCATTACCACTGTGTGGTGAAATTGAAAGTCGAGCAGCGCGCCACCACGAGAGGCCAGGTTGTCCAGTTGCAGACGCATCCTGATTTTGAGGTCAGATATACGACGGACGGCTCGAATCCAAAGGAATCTGGCGGTCTCTACAATGGAGAGATTTCCATCCCCAACGGATGCAGGGTTGTCCAAGTGGCAGTGTTCAACCATGGTCAGCTTCAGGAGGAGCGCACCATTGAAATCAATGAGAGCAATGCTTCCAACGGAGTTACAATTGACGAGGCCAAGCCGTTGAAGTTCACCTTCAGGTCGAAGAGAAAATGCAACGACACGGCAAGTTCCTACTCCACGTTAAGCGATTTGCAGAGACTGGAAGGCGTGGAGCTCAATTCCTTTGCGATTACCATCACCCAGAAGGAGCAACCAAGCAACTACTTGGAAATATCTGGCGCGGATGTTGCCTACAAGCCTGAAGACCTAAGGGCCACAACAGACCAGATGCGCGGCAATGCCTTCAAGGATGTGGACAGTATCGTGGAGTTGGAATACAAGATCTTGACCTTTGCGACTGGCGCCTTGTTCAAACGCTGGATTGATGCAAACAAGATTGACATGGCGGAACTACCGAGCATGGGGACGATTGCGCAATGAAGCCTGAAAAGCTAACATACGGCTTCGGCGTGGACCCTCTGGAAACCAGAAACCACTTCTTCGTGGTGATTCCTCCCAAAGGCCTCAACCTACCAGTCAGTATCTTCGAGCGGTTCAACTGGACGGATGAGGCCGCCATTCCAGAAGACGAGAATCTGGAACTGCGGCCAGCCGTCGCATACTCAATCGAGGACCAGATTTTTGCCAACGGGCAAAGAATCAGCAGGAAGGATGTGCTTCGGCTGGAAATCTCAAGGCACAAATGTCGTTTAATCTACAAGGACTTGGCCAGCGAGCTCAATGCTAGGCTTAAGGAGAGGAAACTGGCATCAGGCAAGTTCGTAATCGGCGGCACGCCTGTTGAGAAGATGTTTGGCAAGGAGATGATGGTGCTTCTGTGGGGCATAGAGGACTGCGATCCAAGCAATATCCCGACCGCCATACGAAACTGGCGCGGCCTTATGCCAGAGGAACGATGGTGGCTCTACACGATGACCAATGCCTCCACTGGCAAAATCAAGGACAAGCGTGGCTGGCGCACGGCATTGCGTTATGCCCTGTGCGAAAACCCTGTCCAGGAAAACCGGCAGTTGAGTTTTGATGATTTGTTTGAAGATGACAAGGAGCAGATATGACGAAAGCATTCATAGAAAAGCAATTTCCCGTCTCCAAGGTCAGCAAGGAAAGTTACAAGGAACGGAAAGCGGGGGCATCACAGACCTTGACAGGTCTTGGGAAGTGGTGGGGACGGAAGCCGTTGATTCTGGTTCGTGCCGCCATTCTTGGCTGTCTGATGCCAGCCAGTGACGACGCCGTAAAGGACAATGCCATTTTCCTGAAGATTCTCAGCATGGACGAGGCGGGGTTTGAGCAGCGCAAGAACAAGAAGCTGCCAGTTGCCACAATCCATGATGTATTGGAGCAACGCTGTTCCCTGTGGGATTCCTGCAAGGACTTTTTCTCCATGGGAGATGAAAAGGTCACCTTTGCAGAGGATACTCCAACGGAAAAGAAGGCCGAACTTGAGCATCTTGCCTTTTCACTGCTGGGATACGACGAGAAGCAGTCATACTGCATGAGGCCAGAGCATCTGGAGAACTTGTCAGAAGAATCATGGGCGGAAATCAACGCGCATCTTGGAACAAAGGCAACATCGCTTTCTGAATTGATAGCAGAACTCTCCATCAGGCGTTTCGGCCACAATGTCGTCGTTGGTGACTGCTTCAGCGGCGGCGGCTCCATCCCTTTTGAAGCGGCGCGCATGGGTTGTGATGCATACGGCAGCGATCTCAATCCCGTCGCCTCGCTCCTGACGTGGGCGGACATCCATCTCTGCGGGGCTTCCGAAGAGGAACTTAAGGAAATCCAGAAGTTCCAGCAGGATGTCTATAATGCCGTTGACAAGGAGATAGAAGGACTCGGCATCGAACGCAACGAGAAAGGCGACAAGGCGGTTTCGTATCTGTATTGCGTCGAGGCACGGTGTCCCGAATGTGGGATGAAAGTGCCGCTGGCGCCATCATGGGTGATTGGCAAGGGGACGAAAACCGTCGCCCAATGGACTGAAAATGGAGACCACTACAATGTCACAGTCAAGATGGGAGCGACCGCCGCTGAAATGGCTGCCGCCGAGAAGGGGACAGTGCCTGGCGACATGCTTTGCCCGCACTGCGGCAAATCCACGCCGATTTCCGTTCTTCGCCATGATACAGTCGGACCAGACGGCAAGGTCGTCTATGGTCACCGTCTGTGGGGGAAAGACGAGTTCGAGCCTGCTCCAGACGATGTCTTCCAGGAACGACTGTACGCCGTGAAATACGAGCATACCGAGATGGTGAAGGGCAAGGAGAAGAAGACACGGTATTACCAGACCCCCAGTGAACGTGACTTGCAGAATGAGGAGAAAGTCCGTTCCATCGTCCGTGAAAACTTTTCTAAATGGCAGCAGGAAGGTCTTGTACCCTCTATGGAAATAGAAACGGGTTATAATACTGATCAATTAATTCGCGAGCGTGGCTGGAAATACTGGCATCAGTTGTTCAATCCACGGCAGTTGATAAACCATTCATTATTGATAAAATATATTTTGATTAATGCAAAAAATACAAGTCAATATGTTTCTGGATGTTTATGCTTACACAAATGTTTAGACGTTAATGCAAAATTGTGTCGTCATAGAAATGATGATACTCATCCTAATGCTAATACATTTTATAATCAAGCTCTTAATACATTTGATAATTATGCTGTTAGATCTTGGTTTATGACTAAGGAACCATACATTTTATCTTTACCAATAGAAAAAATACAAACGGATTCAAAATGTCTGCTTTTGGATGCCCGCGATATTGACACGACTTGTGATTTTTGGATAACCGACCCGCCCTACAAGGATGCTGTAAACTACCACGAGTTGTCGGAGTTCTTCCTTGCTTGGGACAAGACACTGATAAAAGAGGCATTCCCTGAATGGTATGCGGACAGCAAGCGTGTTCTGGCAGTCCGCGGCGACGAGCATTTCAGCCAGACGATGATTGACATCTATGCGAACCTGACCAAGCACACCAGTGACGACGGAATGCACGTGGTGATGTTCACCCATTCAGACCCTGCGGTCTGGGCGCAGTTGGCGTTGATTATGTGGAAGGCTGGTTTGACTGTCACCGCGGCTTGGAACATCGCGACGGAGACGGACGCCTCTGGTCTCAAGGACGGCAACTATGTCAAGGGAACTGTCCTGCTGGTGCTGCGCAAGCAGACCAATGAGGACGAGGCCTTTTTGGACGAACTGGCATCGGACATCAGGCGTGAGGTCAGGCAGCAGATTGAATCCATGCAGAAACTGGATGACAAGGAGGACCCGAACTTCTCCGACCCAGACTACGTGCTGGCCGCCTACGCCGCGTCGCTGAAGGTGCTCACGGGCTACAAGTCCATCGGCGAGATTGAACTCAATCACGAACTGAACCTCGCCATCAACTCGCCCGATAAGTCGGAGGTCGTCAAGCTGATTGAACGCGCCAAGAAGATTGCATACGACTTCATCATTCCGCCAGAGTTCGACAGTTACCTCTGGAAGGAACTTGCTCCTGCCGAACGTTTCTACTTGAAGGGGTTGGAGGCGGAGAAGCACGGCAACTACCAGATAAGCACCTATCAGGAATACGCCAGAGGCTTCGGATTGACATCCTACAGCCCGTTGATGGCAAACGAAAGGGCCAATACCGCAAGGCTGAAGACGCCCAGCGAGTTCGCCATGCGCCAAATCAACGACGTGCCCAATTTCGAGAATGGCTTGCTGCGCCTGGCGCTGGAGGCGATTCACATCAGCATCAAGGAGGACGAGCAGCCTGACAAGGGGCTCTGGAACATCAAGAACACGCTTCAGGAGAAATACTGGAACTCCAGGGACATGCTGAAGCAATTGCTTGCATTCTTGAAGGAGACCTCCGCCATTGCCACGATGAGCCATTGGCATCAGGCCGCCCAGATGGCTGAGCACCTTTATGTATTGATTGACAACGACCATATCTGAGTCCTATCATGCTGAACCATTTTTCCTCACGCAAGACAAACCTCGGACGGCAGTTCCTCTGCGAACGCCTGAAGAATGCGGTATCCTACGACCGCATCGCAGGATACTTCTGCTCCTCGGTCCTTGAGATTGCAGGGGAGGCCATGGAAAAGATGGACGGCAAAATCCGCATCGTCTGCAACAGCGGTCTTGCTCCTGAAGACGTGAAGGTGGCGGGTTTGGCGGACAACAAGCTCAAGCAGGAATGGGGCTGTTTCAAGCCTGAGGAGAAGTTCACCGCCGAATGGCAGTGCAGATGTCTGCAACGTCTATATGAACTGCTCTCCTCCAAGAAGATGGAAATACGGGTCCTGCCTGACAACGTTTTGGGTTTGATGCACGGAAAGGCAGGCGTGATTTCATACGCGGACGGGAGCAGGACCTCCTTTGTCGGCAGCATGAACGAAACCGCCAGTGCGCTGGCCTCCAACTACGAGATTGTCTGGGAGGACAGCGACAAGGCGTCCGCTGATTGGGTGCAGGAGGAGTTCGATTATTTCTGGAATCATTCTTCGGCGGTGCCGTTGAGCCAGTTCGTGATAGATGACTTCCAGAGGATTGCCAATCGCCATCCGATAGATTTGGCTGCATGGAGAAAGAAAACGAACGACGCCGAGGTTCTTCCCGCCTTGGCGGCAGAAGAGCCTGTGTATAGGCAGGAGTTTGGGCTGTGGGCACACCAGAAGTATTTTGTCATGCGGGCATTCAATGAACACAAGACAAAGGGCGGTGCGCGTCTGCTTTTGGCCGACATGGTAGGGCTTGGGAAGACATTGCAGCTTGCCATGACCGCGAAATTGATTGCTCTTTATGGCGACAAACCGATTCTCATCATCGTTCCAAAGACATTGCTTGAACAGTGGCAGGATGAACTGAAGACGAAACTTGACATGCCGACGGCCATCTGGACAGGCCGATGCTGGCGTGATGAAAATGGCTTCGACTATGCCAGCGAAAGCATTAAGGGCATCCTGAAATGCCCTCGAAAGGTCGGCATAATTTCGCAAGGGTTGATTTCCGCAAGGAGCGAGGCTGCTGAACTTCTGAAGACTCGGAAATTTGAGTGTGTCATTCTGGATGAGGCGCATCGCGCCAGAAGAAGGAATCTGAATGAAGATGGCAATACACACGCCCAACCAAATAATCTGCTGAGTTTTATGAACGAAATCTCATCTCAAACGCATAGTCTCTTGCTGGCGACGGCGACACCAGTACAGATGAAGCCCATCGAGGCGTTTGATTTGCTGAACATTCTGGGCTTGCCTGATTCTGCCGAAAAGGTGCTTGGCGATAATTTCAGCAGATGGAGAACTGAACCTCAGACGGGCTTGGATTATGTAGCGGGAACCTTAGAGCCTCCGACATCGGATGCCGAAATGTGGTCGATTATGCGCAATCCATTCCCCAAACGCTCGGACAGGAATCAGGATATTTCCATTATTCGAGACAGGATGGAAATAGACGATGAGACAGTTGTACTGCGGCAGGATGCTTTTGAAAAACAGAGACCCCCGATTAAGGACAGAATCCGTAACTTGTATGAGGATGGTTTTATCCAGCATTTTAACCCGTATGTCCGTTGCATTGTCCGCAGGACACGCGACTTTCTGGAAAACACCATAAACAAAGAGACTGGATTGCCATATCTCACGAAAATCAATGTGAAATTGTTTGGCGAAGGCAACGCCGAGGCTTTATTACTGACAGGATATATGGCGCGAGCTTATAATGTCGCACAGGAGTTTTGCGAAATGCTTTCCAGGCGTGTCAGGGGCGGTGGATTTATCTCGACGCTGCTTTTGAGACGAATTGGCAGCACGATGATTGCGGGCGAGAACACGGCAAAGAAAATGTTGAACTGGGTGGCTGGCGGCAATGCCCCCGATGGCAATGGTAAATATGAAGTCAATTTTGAGGAAGATGACTTCGATGATGAGGAAAGAGAAGAAGCCAATGGCGGCGTTCGTGATTTGACCGCAGAAGAACAGGAAAAAATAAAGTTATTGATAGATTTGCTGAATGCCAACCGCGACACGGATCCAAAGTATAATCGGCTCAAGGCTATTCTCCAAAATGGCGTTGAGCGGGAAGGAGGATGGCTTGACAAGGGATGCATTCTTTTCACGCAGTACTTTGACAGTGCCCAGTATGTCGCGGAACTCCTGAGCAAGGATTTAAACCAGATTCCAATTGGCTTGTATGCCGGCGGAGACAAGAGCGGCATTTACCGCGACGGCGTTTTCACGAAGCAAACGAAAGACTCCATCAAGGATATGGTGAAGAACTACTCGTTGCGTATTCTGGTGGGCACGGATGCGGCAAGCGAAGGCCTTAACCTTCAGATGCTTTCTACTCTCATCAACATCGACCTGCCCTGGAATCCAACGCGTCTTGAACAGCGCAAAGGGCGTATCC
>JAFRLP010000576.1 GCA_017431185.1 Victivallales bacterium
GAATCCCTCAAAGACAGCGGATGCCCCGTCAATCCGCCGCAACTTCTTTTAATGTAGCACTCTTGAAACGATTTCTCCACCGGGACATACGAAAATAATCAAATTTGTATAACAGCCTGATTGCCATCTTGCTCAACTTCCATGATGCCGCATCCGATTTTGCTTCCGGCTCATTTTTTCCAGGTCTGCCACAATGCCTTGAGCAAGTCGCCGACTGGCTGGAATAGCCAGGCATGCACTTCAAAACCAAGCCTCCGCAAGAATTCTTCGTCTATAGCGGAGGCTTTTTTCCATTTTGGGACATTATCTGAAAAAAACTGGAGTCGTTGCAGACTACTTCCATAGGTTTTCAACCCGTCCCATAAACAGACGGAGGACTTTAATACCCTGCTTTTCAAGGGTGTCCTCGTTGCGGCGCGGCTCGTCCCATGCGTGTTTTGAAAGCGTATATTTCGAGTGGTGGACGGTGACGACCTCCTTTGCCCCAAGGTCGCGGCAGACCTGCGGCAGTTCGGCGGGAAGCGTGTGGATCTGCGCCCAGTCCGCATTGTACTGCCCGTTCTCAAGAATTGCCAAATCAATGCCAGGGAATTTCTGGCCGATTTCCCTGAAATGGGGGCCGTATCCGCTGTCGCCGCCGATGTATATCCGGTGCCCCGAAGGCGTCTTCAGCAGGAAAGAGGCCCATAGCGTCTTGTTACGCGTCATTCCGCGCCCAGAGAAGTGCCTCGCTGGCAGGCAATGGACGGTGAATCCTCCGCCTAGGTCAGCGGGCTCGTTCCAGTCAAGTTCGGTGAGCATTCCGTCTGGATATCCCCATCGCTCGAAGTGCTCGCCCACCCCCAGCGGCAGAAGCACACCTTTGACGGTTGCCTGGAGTTCTTTTACGGCCTGGCAGTCCAGATGGTCCCAGTGATCGTGGGTGATGACCAGCCAGTCGCATGGCGGCATGTCCGCCGGCTTCCAGAGGTCGGTTCCAGGATACGGGCGGTTCGCCCAGGCTACGGGCGCGGCCTTGTAGAAGACAGGATCAACCAGAAATCGTCTCCCCTCGACCTGCAGCAGGTACGAGGAATGCCCGAACCAGACAATGCAGTCGTCCACACCAGCCAATGCGGTCAAATCAGCCTTCTCCGACGGCACGGGTTGCGATGGTTTGGTGTCCTTGCGCTTCTCGGTGATGAACTCCCACATCGTGCGCAGTCCGCTTTTCGAGCCTGTCATCACCTCGGTCTTCACAGGGTAGCGGAATACGCCGTCCACATAGTTCGGCGACTTGCGGATGCGATCAAGGCGCGCACCGCGCGGCAAGCGCCCGAACGAAGGCGTATGCAGGAAGATGGCGACTGCCACCGCCAGCAGCAGGGGAATCAGAAGCAGAAGCATCATAAGCCTTTTGGTTCTTTTGGAGAGTTTCAGTTTCATTTGGTAAACTTCAAATACCCTTTCAAAGCTGGTATGCAAGTTTCATAAACAACCTCAGCGGACAATCAGGCGAAATTCTTTGCGATTTGCGCCATGAAATCAGGAATTCTGATCTGCTGCGGACACTTTTTCAAGCATGCCCCGCAGGACACGCAGGATAAAGCCCTTTCCTTTTCCTTCATCGCGTCATAGACCAGTTTGGCATGGAAGAGCGGGAGTCCTCCCTTGACCTGGTTCAGCAAGGCCAGGTTGCGCGGAATGTCCACACCCATCGGGCATGGGGAGCAGTAGCGGCAAGCCGTGCACGGGACTGCGCCCGACTTGCGATAGGCTGCCAAGGCCTCTGCTATCGTCATGCGCTCGGCGTCCGACAATGGGACAAGCGGCGAAAAAGTCCTGAGGTTGTCCTCCATGTGCTCCATTGCGGACATGCCAGACAGGACGACTTGGATATTCGGAAGGCCTGCCGCGAAGCGAAGCCCCCAGGAAGCCACGCTCGCCTTGGGATTGGCCTTCTCGAAGACGGCTTTCGCCTCGGGTGTAAGCCTGACAAGCGTTCCGCCCTTCAGCGGCTCCATCACGGAGACGGGGATGCCCAGCCTCGTGAGAACCTCGTATTGTTCTCCTGAACGGCACAACTCCCAGTCAAGGTAGTTCAATTGAATCTGCACAAGATCCCATGGATGGAATGTCGCGATTTTCTCCAGCGTCTCCGGTTCGCCGTGGAAGGAGAAGCCCAGGCGGCGTATTCTGCCCTCAGCTTGCATTCTCTTCATGAACTCAAGAGTTCCAAAGGATTGCGCCTTCTCCCAGTGCGCCGCATTGAGCCAGTGGAGAAAGTAGAAGTCGAAATAGCCTGCTTTCGTCCTTTCCAGCTGCTCTTTGAAAATCCGTTCGTTGTCATCCGCTGAATTCATCATCGCGATTGGCATCTTGCTTGTGAGATAATAGCTCTCGCGTGGATATTTAGTGAGTACGTTGCCTACGAATCTCTCGCTTTCGCCGCCGTGATACATGTAGGCCGTGTCAAAGTAGTTGCATCCCGCCGCCATCGCCTTGGCGACCATCGCCTCCGCGATTGCGTAATCAACTTTCCCCTCCTTTTGCGGAAGCCTCATCAGCCCGAAGCCGAGCAGAGGCATTGTCATGCCTGTGTTCCGATAAGGGCGGCGTGTCACTTGTGTGCCAGTGTAGTTTGCCTTCTTGTCCATGTCATCTCCTTTGCCCTTTTCCGCCGCGCCCGCCATTCGAGCCAGTGGCGCAAGCGCGGCAACTGTCAGGGCGTCCTTTATGAACTCTCGCCTGTCCATTATCCTTTTCCTCTTGTCCTGAAATCAATGCGTCGCCTTGAGATACTGAAGGTCACCGTAGAAGTATGAGGCGGTTGTTCCTCCATCGATGAGGAAGTCGGCCCCTGTAATCCACCGTCCACGCGAGGACATGAGGAACTCCGCGAGGTCGCCTACCTCGTCTGGCGTGCCGGCGCGTCCACAGGGGCAAAGCGAAAGCATCTTGCGGTAGCCATCGCCGCGCGGCCCCTTGAGTTCATCATTGGCCAGCGGGGTTATGATGATGCCGGGGCTGATGGAGTTGACGGTCGCCCCGCGCCTGGCCCATTTCTGCGCCTCGCCCATGACACGCAGGACATTGCAGCGTTTCGAGTACTGATACGCCTTGAGCGTGTCGGTGATGGCGGTGATGAACGGCAATTTCAGAAGTTCCTCGGTCGGTGCGGTGGCCAGGGCCGTATTCTCCGCCTCCGTGAGCGCGTGGAGACGATGCCCCGACTGCGACGAGATGACAATACCCGAGCCGCCGTCGGCGATGACCTTGCCGAACGCCTCCAGCAGCACGCTTGTGCCGTAGAGATCCACCTTCAGAATGGTCTCAACCGATGCCTGGGAAGGCGATACGCCTGCCGCATTGACAAGATTCATGATGTCGCCAAACTTTTGCGCATGTTCGATGAGCGACAGGATGGATTCACGGCTGGCGAGGTCGGCGGCAACTGCGCTGGTTTCGAAGCCCGCGTCCTCCAGTGTTTTCGCGGCAGTCTGCGCCGCTTCAAGGCGTTTGTCCGCCAGCACAATGTGTTTTCCCGCACCGATGCGGCGCACTATCGCCTGCCCGATGCTGCCTGCTCCGATTAACACGACGACTTTTCGTTTCATGTCTCAATCTCCCGATGGTTGTGGTTGTGTCATTCTGCCGGCTTGAACTGAAGGAAGCGCTTCAAGTCTTCTGGGCGTGGAATGTAGAAGCGGCTCTCGGTGTTGAGGGCGCGGATGCGCTCCATCTCATAGCCGTCAAGCTGGAAGTCGAAGATGTCGATGTTCTCCTTGATGTGGGCAGGGTTCTTGGAGCCAGGAATGACGGAGAATCCCTCCTGAACATGCCAGCGCAGGATGATCTGGGCGGCACTATTGCCATGCATTTTCGCCATGTCGTTGATA